>CBFGVD010000388.1:0-3951 GCA_965651965.1 uncultured Verrucomicrobiaceae bacterium
CACCGTCAGGGTGGTGTGCGTGCCGCGCTGGGTGAAGCCGAGCACCGGATCCCCGGCCACCTCGTCCATGAAGCGGATGCAGCGGCTGCACATGATGCAGCGTTCGTCGTCCAGCCGGACCCGCGGGCCGATGTCCACGTTCTTCGGCTTCTTCACCTTCATGTCCACGAAGCGCGATGCCCCGCGCCCGTGTTCCACGGAAAATTCCTGCAGGCGGCATTCCCCGGCCTGATCGCAGATCGGGCAATCCAGCGGGTGATTGATCAGGAGGAATTCCATCACGCCCTCCCGGCATTTCTCCACCAGCTCGCCCGTCGTACGGATGCCCATGTTCTCCGTCACCGTGTTCGCGCAGGCGATCACCGGGCGGGGCATCCAGCCGATCGGCAGGTAGCCTTCGGCATCGTAAGCCGGCTCCTGGCCGGGAGCCGGGCGGGGCGGCATGCCCATCTGCACCAGGCACATGCGGCAATTCCCCGGGGCTGTCAGCTTCGGGTGGTAGCAGTAGTGCGGGACCTCCTTGCGGGCCAGCTTGCAGGCCTCGATCATCCGCATTCCTTTCGGCACCTGCATCCAGACGCCGTCGATCTGCACATTGACCAAGCCCTTCTCGGCGGCGAGGTCCTTGGGAAGCTTGGCTTCGGCGGTGGCGGCGTTGTCGCTCATGGGGCACGATGGGCCGCGGGGCTACCCCGGGCGCGGCGGACTATGAAAAACCGGTTGAAAAGCCGCAAGCGCACTTTGTGAAAAATTTCACAAGGTGGCGGCGGAAGCTTTTCCACGCGGCCGGCCATCGGGCGGCGAAAGTAGGGCTTCTCCGTGGAGCGGAAGATCCTCCGGATTTGACAAACATCGCGGATAATGTTCAAATGAACTCATGTCCATTTGTGCGATTTACGAAATCCGCCCGCGGGAGAGAGGACCCGGCGTCGGCCTGACGGATACCGGCGGCCGCCATGAGAATCTGTGGTTCCGGAATGCGGAGGCCGCGCTGGAATACGCCGTCTTTTCCGCCCGCCGGGAAGGCGGCACGATCCGCGTGTACGGCAGCGGCGGATCCATCCAGCTCGAGCGGGAGATCCGCCGGGAGGGCCGCTTGGACGGTGCCGGACTTTTCGGCGCTCCCTGATGTCCCGGCAGGGGTGGGGGCGCGAGAGTTCCCTTCATTTTCCTTGAGGATACGGATACGGGGGACATCGTCGGGCCATGAGATACCTCGTGGCGGTCCTCGCCTCACTCGGGTTTGCAATAGCGGCGGATGAAGACGCGGTGCCGGCGGTGGATGCCGTCATCGCGGAGCGGGTGAGAGCCCTGCCGGAGCCCGGTCCGGTGCCGCTCCCGGAGGGGCTCACCGTGGCGATCAGCGCGGCCGACCCGAAGACCCAGCGGCATGTACTCGACGGCCTGGCGAATTTGCACGGCGGCTGGGATTTCGAGGCCTACCGGCATTTCTGTGCCGCCCTCAAAAGGGATCCGGATTGCCTGATGGCGCACTGGGGGGTCGTGGTGGCTTTGATCGATCCGGAGCCGGATCTGATCGACGAGCGCTCCGCGGCCTTGCGGCGGATGGTCGAGCTGGTCGAAAAGGAGGCAGGCACGGAGCTCGAGCGATCCTATGCCTTCGGGATCGCGACTTTTTTCCAGCAGGGAGCCCCCGCGGCGGCCGGTGTCTTCTCCAATCTCGCGGAGAAGTTCCCCAACGACCCTCAGTTGAAGATGCTCACCGCGGCCTTCGGGCGCTCCGGTTACGATCCGGACGGTCAGCCGAACCCGGAACAGGAAAAGGCGGAGGCCCTGCTGAATGAAATGCTCCTCCGCGATCCGGACCACCCGCTCTACCTCTATGCTTACCTGACCATCCGCGCGGAGGCTCCGGACCTGCGGGAAGACCTGGCGCGCGCGCGCCGCCTCAGCGAGGTGGCTCCCGACTATGCGCCCGCACTTCACATGCTGGGGCACTACGAGCTGCGGAACGGTAACATCGCCCAGGCGGTGGATGCTTTTTCCCGATCCGGGGAGGCCTACCGGCAGTGGATGCAGGCCGCGGGCGTGAGCCATGCAGACTGCCCCGGCTGGGTGAAGGCGGAGTGCTATCGCGCCGCGGCCCTGGCCTCCAAGGGTGACTATGAAAACGCCCTGGCCGTCGCGAAATCCGTCGCGGCGATCGATGTTCCGCCGGACCGCGCGCGCAGCGAGGGCGGGCAGCTCCTGCTGTGGGAAGGCCGCACGCTGGAGACCCGCCTGCTGATGAGGCGCAGCGGTCCGGGAGACACCGCGCGCGCCATCGCCGCGCTGCCCGTGCCGGAGAAGCAAAAGGCCTTCGGCAAACTGACCCACTGCGTCTGGTTCTACCAAGGCCTGGCCTTCATCCTGGAAGCCCACAAGGCGCTGGAAGCAGGCAAACGCGATGAGGCGACCGCCATCGGCAGTGCCGTAACCCTGCACGGGGAGAAAATGGCGGAGAACCGGGATGCGGCCGCCGCGGCCGGCGAGCGGTCCGCCTGGATCCGCTCCTTCAATGCGCTGGAAGTCTGTGCCGCCGAACTCCGCGGCAAGATGGCAATGACCGGCCCGAAAGACGGCATCGGCTCCGCCTTGAACTGGTACCGGGCCGCCATGGACCGCCAGAACCCCGCCACCATGCTCATGCCGCCCACCGTGCTGCTGCCCATGGAAGCGCGTCTGGCCGAATACTACCTCGCCAAAGGGGAACCGGACTCCGCCGTGGACACGCTGATCGCGGCCCAGGCGCTCCATACCAATGACGTCGAGATCCTGACACGACTGCAAAAGGCACTGCTGAAAGCCGGCCACAAAAAACAAGCGGAAGAGACCGCCGCGGAGATCGAAAAGATCCGCTCGGAGTGATTTCCCGGCGGAATCCTCACCCGCGCCGCCTCCGCAGCACCAGTCCGCCCAGGGCAAGAGCGAGCAACGCCGCGCCGGAAGGCTCCGGCACCACATACACCGGAGCCCCGAGATCGCCGGGATCCAACAGGCTCAGGTCGCCGTCGATCGCCCCGAAGACGCCGTTGTTGTTCGGGCTGTTTGAATGGGTGTTCGCGATCATTTGCAGGCGGATCGAGCTCGTGTTCCGGTAACGCAGGATGAAGGCCGTCCGCGGATCGTCCTCCTCCCGGGTCGTGCCGGGTCCGGCGAAGCGGAAGTAGCCGTCGCCCGCATCCGTCACCGCGATCTCGCTGGATGCGAAAAGCTGGTAACTGAAGAGCCCGTCGTCGGCGAAAGCCGCCATCGATTCATCCTGCGTGCCTTCCCCGTCGATGTCGTAGATCATGAGCCGGAAATCGGGGATCGCGAAAGGATCGGTGAAATTGCCTCCTCCCGCGAAAAAATCCAACCGGTAGCTCACGCTGCCGGGGCCGAAATTCCCGCCCGCGCCTGCTCCGCCCTGGTAGGAGGCAAGGAGGCCCAGATCGCCCGCGGGCTGTCCGGCGGCGCTGCCGTAGCCGGGCACCAGGCCGTCGTGCTCGTAACGGGGCTCCGTAACGCCGCTCACCGTGATGCGCATGTCCACGGAGTGGCCGGACGCGGGTGCGACATTCAGGAATTCGAGGACGCTGCCGTCGTAATAATCGCCCAGTTGCGAATGGAATCCATTCGTGGTCTGGACCGGGGTATCGAAGACCAGATCGAAGTGATTCTGGCCCATTGCGGGGGTCGCGGCGAGGAGGGCAACCGCGGCCACCACGCAGGCGAAACGTGGCGGGACATTCATGATTTCGAGGGGAATCCTTCGTATGAAAGGCAGTCCCCCGAAATACGCAATCTCAAAAAGTCAAGGAAACCGAAGTATCAGCCACCCCCGTTTGTAACGCGCGGCCCCGGGCGTTTCGCCCGGTTCATGCCCGCTCCGGGAAGCGGTGGCGCCACACCGCCAGTGCGTCGCGGATTTCTTCGGTCTTCCGCGTGGGGCTCAGTTCCCATATCAGC
>CBFGVD010000389.1:0-3949 GCA_965651965.1 uncultured Verrucomicrobiaceae bacterium
GAAGGTATTGGCCATGGCACCGCCGATCAGGAAGGCGTCGGCCTTTTCCATCAGTTTGGAAATCACCTGGATCTTGTCGGAAACCTTGGCCCCGCCCATGATCACGAGGAAGGGGCGCTCGGGATCCTGCAGCTTGCCGTCCAGATACTCCAGTTCCCGCTCCATCAGGAAGCCCATGGCGCTCTTGGAGACGTGATGGGTCACGCCCTCCGTGGAGGCGTGGGCGCGGTGCGCGGTGCCGAAGGCGTCGTTCACGTAGATCTCGGCATTCCCGGCCAGGGCTTTCGCGTAATCCGCGCCGTTCGCTTCCTCCTCCGCATGGAAGCGCGTGTTTTCCAAAAGCAGGACCTGACCCGGCTGGAGCGCGGCGCGCAGCGCGGCGGTCTCCTCCCCGGTGCTATCGGGCGCGAGCTTCACTTCCTGGCCGAGGATTTCGCCCAGCCGCACCGCCGCGGGGGCGAGGGAGTATTTCGGCTCCGGACCGCCTTTCGGACGGCCGAGGTGGGAGGCGAGAACGAGCTTCGCGCCGCCCGCGAGGAGGTGCTTGATGGAAGGTACGGCGGCCTGGATGCGGGTGTCATCCGTGATCGCGCCGTCCTGCAGCGGGACATTGAAATCCACGCGCATGAGCACTTCCTTGCCGTTGACGTCGAGATCGCGGATCGAGAGCTTGGCCATGCGGCGGGAATGGCCGGGGACGCCTTCCAAGTCAAGTCCCGCTTGGGACCGATCCTGTCAGGGCGGCGGCCGCGGTGGCAGCCTCCGGAATGGCACCGGGAATCACTTCCACGGCCACCACGCAGACGTCGTCGTCGTGGTTCTTCCGCTTCTGGAAAGCATCCACCTCGCACACGATCTTGGCCGGCATGGCGGCCAGGGGGCCGTCCAGCGCCTCGTCGAAGGTGGCGACCAGCCGCTGGATGCCGAAGTCCTTGCCCGCGGGATTTTCCGCCTCCACCACGCCGTCGGTGAAGAGCAGGAAGACATCCCCCGCCCGGATGGCCGAGCCCGAGCTATGATAAACGGCTTCCGGGAGGAGCCCCAGCGCGGGCTGCCGCTGGGCCCCGGTCCACAGGAGTTGCGGCGGATTGCCGGTGCTGCGGCGGGCGCGGAGCGGCGCGGGATGCCCTGCCACGGCCCAGGATGCCCTGCCTTCCTTCGTATCCAGGACCATGAAGAAGGCGGTCACGAAAAGGGTTTGGTGGCTGCGATCCACGATCTCGTGGAGCTCCCGGTTCAGAATCCCGAGGAATTTCCCAGGGTCCCCCGCCGCGGCGACGTTGTTCCTGACCACGGCGCGGAGGATGGCGGTGACCAGGGCCGAGCGGGCACCGTGGCCCATCACGTCCGCGATCAGCACGCCGGTGCGGTGCTCGTCCAGCTCGATGAGATCGAAGAAATCCCCGCCCACGGTGGAAGCGGGCTGGTAGAAATGGGCGAAGCCGAGCCGCAGCGGATCCCGCACCTGCCCGGTGGAATAACCGGGGGCCACGGAGGGCATCAGCGCGGTTTGGAATTCGCGCGCCATTTCCAACTCCTCCCGCAGCAGGGAGGTCTTGGCATCCACCTCCGCCTCCAGCTCGCGGTTATAGCGCATCACCCGGGAGGTCATGACGCCGAAGTCTTGCGCCAGCTCCTCCACCTCGTCCCCAGTTTTGATCGATTCGATCCGGGCAAGATCCTCTTCCGCGGTTTTCCGGAGCGCAAAGGCATCCCCCTCCCGCAAGTTCGGATCCTTCCGCAGCCGCGCGGTGGCGGAAACCGAGCGCGCCGCCTGTGCCAGGACCGCCAGGGGACGCAGGATTTTCCGGCTCACCAGGGAATAGCCTGCCAGCAGGCACAAGCCGGTAGCCAGGCCCGCGCCCGTGCCGGTCATCAGGATCTGGCGCTTCAAGGGGGCGATCACCTCCTCCTTCGGCGAGGAAAAGAGCACGTAGCCTCCGGGCTCGTATTTCCTGCGGTCCACGGAGGGGGATTGGATCGCCGCGAAACCCGTCATACGCTCCTCGTCCTCCCCTTCCTTGGTCAGGGTCCAGCCATGCCGGCCGACACGCATGCAGAGGAGCGTCTCCCCATCCAGGGAGATCCCCGGGGCCCGATAGATTCCGCTCCGGGAGCGGGCGAGCAGCCTGCCGTCCGGCATCAGGATCCCGATCCGCCCGTCCCTGCTGTCCCGGGAGCCGCGGAGACGGTGGAACATCGGCGTCACATCCAGCACCAGCTTGGCGACGCCCTTTGGCACGCCCTCGCGGTAGAGCGGCAGCACGAGATCCAGGGAAAACACGCCCGCGCTCTCGTCGAAGTGGAGGCTGTCCGTCCACATCCCGCTCTCCGGGAGGGAACGGCCGATCTGCCACCACTGCTCGTCGGACTGATCGTAATCCGATGTCTTTCCGGAAGCCGCCACCATCCGCCCCGCCATGTCCGCCACGAGCACTTCCGCCGTCTGCCCGTGGACGGCGGCGTAGCGCGCGAGGCTCACGGAAGCGGGATTCCCCAGCAGGGACACCAGGAATGGATCATCCCGCTGCAGCTCCGCCCACCCATTCTCGATCCGGCGGGTCTCCTCCGCGTCCGCGGCATCGGGAGGAATCGCCGCGATGAAATCCGGCACCGCGGGATCCGCCGCGACCCAGCTCCAGAAACTCCCCGCTTGGGATTCCACCGCGCCCTCCAGGGACCGCGCCAGCGCCGCTGCTTCCGCCTCGTGCTGCCGGCCCTCCGTCGCAAGCAAATGCCGGAAACCGAAAGTCTGGAGCACCACCAGGCCGACCAGCAGGGGCAGCAGCGCCGCGATGGCCAGCGCCAGCGCGAATTTCCCGCGGAGTCCCATGGTACGCAGTCTCACTCCTCGCAAACTAAGCCCCTCCTTGCGGGGATGGCCAGAAGGTTTTCGGTCAAGGAGTCATGCGCCCCTTGACCGGCAAAGAAAAACGCCCGGCCTCTCGCGAGACCGGGCGTCCGGAAAGTAACGGAAATTTCCGCGGAAGGAATCAGAGGCCCTTCTTCACCACGTCGAAGAGCAGGTCCACCACGCGGTTCGAGTAGCCCCACTCGTTGTCGTACCAGCTGACCAGCTTGAAGAAGGTGCTGTTCAACTCGATGGAGGAACCGGCGTCGAAGATCGAGGAGTGCTTGTCGTGGATGAAATCGGTGGAGACCACTTCATCTTCCGTGTAGGCCAGGATGTCCTTCAAGTAGGTCTCGGAGGCGCGTTTCATCGCGGCCTTGATCTCTTCCAGGGAGGTTTCCTTGGTCGTCTTCACGGTCAGGTCCACCACGGAGACCGTGGGGGTCGGCACGCGGAAGGACATGCCGGTCAGCTTGCCCTTCACCTCCGGGCAGACGAGCGCGACCGCCTTCGCGGCACCGGTCGTGGAGGGGATGATATTGATCGCGGCGGAGCGGCCGCCCTTCCAATCCTTCTTGGACGGGCCGTCCACGGTCTTCTGCGTGGCGGTGTAGGAGTGGACGGTCGTCATCAGGCCTTCCTCGATGCCGAAACCTTCCTTCAGCAGCACGTGCACGATCGGGGCGAGGCAGTTCGTCGTGCAGCTCGCGTTGGAAATGATGTGGTGGTTGGCGGGATCGTACAGGTTGTCGTTCACTCCCTGCACGAAGGTGCCGTCCTCGCCCTTCGCCGGGGCGGAAATGATCACCTTCTTCGCACCGGCGGCGAGGTGGCCCTTGGCCTTCTCCGCATCCGTGAAGAGGCCGGTGGACTCGATCACGACTTCCACGCCCAGTTCCTTCCAGGGCAGGCCGTCCGGCGTGCGGGCGGAGACCACCTTGATCTCGTGGCCGTTGACCACCAGCACGTCGTCTTCCTCAAGCTCCGGCTTCGACTTCTTGGAGGAAACCGTGCCGTCGAACTTGCCCTGCGTGGAATCGTACTTCAGCAGGTAGGCGAGGTTGTCGGCCGGGACGATGTCACCCACGGCAACGACGT
>CBFGVD010000390.1:0-3948 GCA_965651965.1 uncultured Verrucomicrobiaceae bacterium
GGTGCACCACGTTGCCGTGCTGGTCGCCCAGGATCTGCACCTCGATGTGCTTGGCCCGGGAAATGTAGCGTTCCAGGAAGACGGCGGCGTTGCCGAAGGCGTTCAGCGCCTCGTTCTGCGCCTCCGCCAGCAGGCCGGCGAGTTGCTCCGGCTTTTCCACCACGCGCATGCCGCGCCCGCCGCCGCCGAAGGCCGCCTTGATGATGAGCGGGAAGCCGATGTCCTTCGCCACCTCCAGGGCCTCCGCCGGGTCGGTGATCGGTTCCTCGGTACCCGGCAGGGTGGGGACGTTGAATTTCGCCGCCAGCGTGCGCGCCGCGGTCTTGTCGCCCATGTTTTCCAGAAGCTCAGGGGAGGGGCCCACGAAGGTGATACCCTCCCGCGCACAAGCCCGGGCGAAGGCGGCATTCTCGGAAAGGAAGCCGTAGCCGGGGTGAACCAAAGTCACGCCCTTGGACTTCGCCAGCGCCACGATGCCCTCCACGTCCAGGTAGGCACCCACCGGGCCCTTCTCCTTGTCGAGCTGGTAGGCCTCGTCCGCCTTGAAGCGGTGGCGGGAGAAGCGGTCCTCCTCCGCGAAGATCGAGACGGTGCGCAGCCCGAGTTCGTTCGCGGCGCGGAAAATGCGGATGGCGATTTCGCCGCGGTTCGCGGCGAGGAGCTTGTCGGTCTTGGGTTGGGGCATGCGGGTGAGTTCCTAACGAAGCACGGGGGAATCGGCCAAGGGGAAAGGTGCCGTGCGTAACCCTGCAATCCCGGGATAAAAAAATTTTCGGAAAAAGTTCCGGAAAAAACTTGACGGGGTGGGCTTTCTGAGGTAATCCTTCGGTGTCGCGACAATAGTAGGCGGCCCGATTGAGGAGTTCACCGGTTTTTGGGTTTTTCCGGGGGCTAGTCGATCGGGCCGCTTCATTTTTGTGCAAGAGCGTGGAGTGAATTGGTAGAGGGGGCTCTTTGTGAAAGGCTCTTTGGACTGCGGCGGCACGACGCCGCTGTGGGAAAAAGTCATCTCCTACCCCGCGTCCTCCCCGGAATCGACATGTCGATTCCGCACAAGCGGACCCGGTCCCTTTCACCCGTAGTGCCCAAAAGCGCGGTCATGCGCAGTCCGAAGGGACGGCCTCCGGCGTGGTGGACTCCCCTGAATTTCAGCCGGCCTGTTCATCCACCGACGCGATCCGCGCACGGTCCAGGTCGAAGGGGCTCAACTCCAGCAGCACCGCAGCCCCCTGCACCAGGGCCGGGGGATTCTCCGCCAGCTCCCGGGAGAGATGGGATGTCACCTTTTTCCCGTTCGGCAGCGCGGCCTCGTAGAGGCCTTCGGCCAAGGTGCGGAGGATGGTGCCTCGGGTGCGCAGGCAGTCGTCGTGCGGGGTGGCGGGTGCTCTCACGGGCGGCAGACAGCCATGAACCGGGGGCGTTTTGCAAGTCCGTGCAAGGCCCCGGCTTGACGGCGCGGGAGGGTGGACGCATTGTCGGGCTTCCGGCGGCGGGTTGATTCCTGCCGTATCGTGTCCTTCTTCCTAGAAACCATGAATCTGCGCCTGATTCTCCCGGCCGCCGCCACCGCCCTGCTGGCGGTTTCCTGCACGCCTTACGTCGAGCCTCCGCCGGAGCCTCAAGCCGATCCGGCCCAGCGCAAGCAACTGACGCCGGAAGAGCAGGAGCGCATCAACAAGCAGCGCGAGGAAAAGCGCCAGCGCGATGAAGAAGCCCGCCGGAACGGCGAAACCGCCTCTCCGGACGGCGAGACCGCCAAGGTGGAGCCGACCACTCCCGCGGGCGGGGACAAGCCTGCGGGCGGCGGCGACAAGCCGGCCTCCCAGGAGAAAAAGGAAATCCCCGTGGCCCGCCCCGTGCCCGGCAAGCCCGGCTTCGTCTTCAGCCCCTTCAATAACAAGGTCATCGACGTGAAGGGCTTTCCGCCGGGCTCCCTGGTGGCGGACCCGACCTATGCGACTTCCGAGAAGAAGCACTTCCGCGTTCCTTGAAGCCGCATCCGCGCCGTAACATTTGATTTCGAGGAGCCGGTCCCGCAGGGTCCGGCTTCTTCGTTCCGGGACCGAACCATGGATTTCAAGAAGGTTGCCATACTGGGCGGGGGGCTGCTGGGCGGCTCCCTGGCGCTGGCGCTGCAGGAGCGGTTTTCCGGCCTGCCTGTTTCCCTCTGGTCCCGCAGGCAGGAAAATGCGGATGCGGCCCGGCAGCGCGGGATTGCCGGTGCCACCGGGGACATGGCGGAGGCCGTGGCCGGGGCGGATCTGGTGATCCTGAGCACGCCCGTGGGTGCCATGGCTTCCGTGCTGCTGGCGGCGCAGGAGGCGGGCCTGTCCCGTCTGGCGCTGGTTACGGATGTCGGCAGCGTGAAGGCGAAGGTCCACGAGGCACTGCGCGATTTCATGGCCCGCACCGGCGGGAAATTCATCGGCAGCCATCCGATGGCCGGATCGGAGCAGACCGGGGTAGGGGCGGCGGATGCGGCTCTCTTCCAAGGAGCGGCCTGCTTCCTGACGGATGACGATGCGGTCGGGGAGCCATGCTTCGGCTCCTTGCGCGCTTTCTGGGAAGCCCTCGGCTGCCGCGTGTATCCTTCTTCCGGCGCGATTCACGACCGGATCGTGGCAAATATCAGCCATTTCCCGCATATGATGGCCGCGGCCACGGCCAAGGCCGCGCTGGTCAGGAGCTACGGGCCCTTCATGGGCGGCGGCTTGCGCGACACCACCCGCGTGGCCGGCGGGGACCCGGACATGTGGGCGGAGATCGCGATGGAAAACCGGGACGCTCTGGCGGAAGCCATGACACGCGGCATCGGGGAGTTGAGCGATATGCTTGCCAATCTCAAGGCGGGCAACCAAGAAGCCGTGCGCCGGTGGCTGGCGGAGGCGAAGGAATTGCGCGACCAGGCCATGAGCGATTCGAAAATTCTCAGAAACCAAGACGCGTGAGCGAATTCCGAGTCCGATCCATCCGCACGCTGGAGGCCGCCTTCCCGGTTCCAGGCGACAAGAGCATGTCCCACCGCGCGGCGATGATCGCCGGCTTGGCGGATGGCGTTTCCACCGTCCGCAATTTCCTCCCGAGCGAGGATTGCCTGAATACCCTGGGTGCGATGCAGGCCTGCGGGGTGGAGGTGGAGCTGCTGGAGGAAATGCCTGGCTTCGGCCCCGTGACCATGCGCATCCACGGCCGGAAGATGCAGCTTGCCGCGCCCGCCGCGCCGATCGATTGCGGGAATTCCGGCACCGGCATGCGCCTGCTGGCGGGCCTTTTCGCCGGGCAGAGCTTTGATACCGAGCTTTTCGGCGACGAATCGCTTTCCGGCCGTCCGATGGGCCGCATCACCGATCCGCTGGGCAAAATGGGCGCGCGGATCGATTGCCTCGGCGAGAAGCCCGGCTGCGCGCCGCTGAAGATCCACGGCACCAAGCTCCGGCCGATCCGCTACGAGCTGCCGATGGCCAGCGCCCAGGTGAAGAGCGCCGTGCTGCTGGCGGGGATGTTCTGCGAGGGCACCACTACCGCCGTGCAGCCCGCCGAGACGCGGGACCATACCGAGCGCATGCTCGAGTCCTTCGGCGTGAATCTTTCCACGGAGGGCAATGCCATTTCCATCGAGGGCGGGCAGGTCCCCCAGGCGCGGGACTTCCGCGTGCCGGGGGATATTTCCAGCGCCGCCTTCTGGGTGGTGGCCGCGGCGGCCTTGCCGGGCTCGCATCTGGTCATCAAGAACGTGGGCCTCAATCCCACCCGCACCGCCGTGCTGGATGTGATCGAGCGCATGGGCGCGCGGATCACCCGCACCGTGACCTCCACCGAGGCCGGGGAACCGATCGGCGACATCGGGATCCGCGGCGGCAAGCTGAAGGGCACCGAGCTCCTCGTGGAGGAGATCCCCAACCTCATCGACGAGATTCCCGTGATCGCCGTCGCCGCCGCGCTGGCGGA
>CBFGVD010000391.1:0-3947 GCA_965651965.1 uncultured Verrucomicrobiaceae bacterium
AGCCGCTTGGACTAACACATTCCCTGGCTCCAATTCGCGGGTCCGATCAGTCCCGGCCCGCGCCATGGACGACCTGGTGCGGCGCGTCATCGGCGAGATCGGCCGCCATCCCGACGCCATCAAGGCCGCCGTGGCCGCTTCCAACGAGCAGAAGAGCCGCTCGCTGCGCCCGCTGAAATCGAAGCTGGCGGAGCTTCAGCGCCGCCAGCGGGAACTGAGCGACGAACTCCAGCGCTATTTCCAGATGGCCCGCCAGTCGGATTCGGGACACTTCGGCAAGGAAGCGATGGCCGCCGCCGAGGAGCTGGCGCGGCAGAAACACGAGGTGGAGCAGGGGATCGAGAAGGTCAAAATCGACATCGCCTACCGCGAACGAGTGGTGACCGACGAACGGCTGATCGCCCGGGCGCTGCTGAGCTTTGAGAAGAGCACGAAAGCCCTTCCGTTCGAGGAGCAGCGTGACTTGCTGCGGCTGCTGGTGCGGCGGATCCGGGTTGACCGGCTGGACCCGGAAAAGGACCCGATTCCCTCCGGTCCGGGCACCTGGAAGGCCCAAATACGAACCCAGTGGTATGCGGTCAACCTGGAGTTCTACACAACCGATTTAATACCAACGGAATACACGACCGGCGGTTTGACTTCGCAAATCGCTGAAAATGGTCGGGGCGGCCAGATTCGAACTGACGACATCCTGCTCCCAAAGCAGGCGCTCTACCAGGCTGAGCTACGCCCCGTGACGCGGCGGACCATCCGCAAGCCGGGCAGGCCATGCAAGGCGAAAGCCGCGCCGCGCGCGGATTCTCAGCGCCGGGAGGTCCAGGCCCCGTTGGCGTACCTTTCCGCGGCCTTGGCGGCCAGCCGGTCCTCCGGCGGGGAAAGCGCCACGGCCTGCACCCTTTCCGCCAGGGCGGCGGCCAGCCGTTCCGGCGCGGGGCCCGCCGCGGCCACGGATCCCTGGTGGAGCAGTCCGCGCGCGGTACGCCGCTGGCCCGCCCCGGCGAGTTTCCGCCCGCGCGCATCCACCAGATCGTATTCCACGGGCTGCCGGAAGCACTCTCCCCCTGCGGCGGGCGGCGCGGGCCCGGAAAGCAAGGGGGCTTCTCCTCCCCCGCCCCGCAGCGCCTCCGCCAGCGCGGCATGGATCACGCGGTAGCTCTCCGCCCCGCGCGCCTCCGCCAGCGGGTGGCCGCGCGGGATGAAAAGCGTGTAGGTCCAATCCGCCCGGTGGTCCACGATGCCGCCGCCCGTCCAGCGCCGCACCCAGCGGAGCCCGGAGGGGGGAAGATCCGCCCTTTTCACAAAATAGCCGAAGCTTCCCCAGCCCGGTTCCCAGCGGTAGGAGCGCAGGAGGGGTGCCGTGCAGGTCTCCGCCAGCCATTCGTCCACGGCCATGTTTCCCGGGCCGTCGCGGGGCAGCGGATCGATCCACAAATGGAGCAGCGGAAGCACGCGGCAGTGCTGCCACGGCACCGCGGGCGAAGCAAACCCTTGCATCCCGCATTCCGCCGCGCACCTTCGGGCCATGCCCTTCACGCCCAAGCCGCACGCCGCCCTCCTGATCGTGGGCCACGGCTCCACGGAAAATCCCGATTCCTCCGCCCCGTACCTGGAGCATGCCGAGGAAATCCGCAGCCGCGGGATTTTCGGGGAGGTCCACTGCTGCTTCTGGAAAGAGGAGCCCTCCATGCGGGAGGCCGCCTACATGATCGATGCGGAGGAAGTTTACGTGGTCCCGGATTTCATCAGCGAGGGTTACTTCACCCAGGACATCATCCCCCGGGAGTTGGAACTGGAGGGCCCCAGCACCCGCAGGGCGGGCAAGACCTGGCACTACACCCTGCCCGTGGGCGTGCACCCTTCCATGACCGGGCTGCTGCTCCGGCGCGCCCGGGAGGTGGCTCCGGAGGCGGACCCGGCGGAGACCACCCTTTTCATCGTCGGCCACGGTACCGGCCTGAACCAGAATTCCACCAAGGCGATCCGCGACCAGGTGGACCTCATCAAGGCCTCCGGCGCGGGCTATGCGGAAGTGCTGGACGCCTACATGGAGGAGCAGCCCTTCATCGCGGAGTGGGACAAGCTCGCCGCCACGCCGAATGTCGTCGTCGTGCCCTTTTTCATCGCGGACGGCCTGCACAGCTACCAGGACATCCCGGTGCTGCTCGGCATCGAGACGGAGCCGGGCGAGGCTGCCAGCCGCAGGGAGGTCTTCCGCCACAATCCCCACCAACTCCGCGGGAAAACGCTCTACTACTCCTCCGCCATCGGCACCGAACGCCACATCGCCGACGTGATCCTGGACCAGGTGGCCGACTTCGACGCGAAATCCCATGAAACTCGCTGACCGTCTCTCGCAGGCCGTCGCCGCCGGCATCCGCCGGATCGGCCAGATTTCCATCCGCCCCGGCACCGCGGCGGGCACCTACACCCTCCGCCACATCGCGGATGAGGATGCCGAACCGGCCTCCCTGGAGATCCACGAGGGCCCCGCCGCCGCCCGGACCCTCTCCACCTGGGCGGAGGACGGCCACTACCGCTTCACCAAGGGCGAGCTCTCGCTCCGGCGCGGCTGGCTCCTGCGGCTCTCCTCCGCGGAAGAGCTCCGCCAGGCGCTGGACGGCTTCTACCCCGCCGCCGCCGGCCTCTGGTTCGCCCGGCAGGACGGCACCCTGGAAATCCAGCACCTGCGGGACAAATTGAACCGCCAGACCGGCATGTACCGCTTCGCGCGGAATCTCAGCGATGCGGGGGCCCAGCGCCTCGTGCGCGAGGTCTGCGGCCCGGGCCACTGCTGCGTGAAGCGCATCCTCTGGCAAATCGATGCGGACACGCCGCTGGAGGACAGCGAGGCGAGCCGCTTCGACGGCGTGACCGGCGGTATCGACCGCGCCGCCGCGATTCCCCTCCTCTGCCGGGAGCCCTGCAATCACTTCGTCGCCGAAGCCCGGAAGGCATCCAAGGAGGAGCACCAGGCGAAAGCGTGAATCACTCCTCCGCGTCCAGACCCGGGGACAAGGGAATTTCCGGATACATCTTCCCCTCGAAGAATTTCCGGCCTCGGTAGAACGCCGTCATCTGCCCCGCATCGTTCACCACCGGCGAAAGCCCGCAGGAGAGCGAGGTATGGCGGGTGCCGCCGTCCGCCCGCGGCGGACCGCCGAACCAATCGTCGATCCCGGTGGTGGACTGGAATTCGGAGAAAAGCCGGCCGGGCCGGACGCCGAAATCCTCTTCCAGCCGCGCCAGGATCTTCTCCGGGGATTTGCGGGTATAAAGCACCTCGTTGATCCGTTCCGCGGCGATCGAACGATAGGGATCGATCCGCGGGGCATCCCCGTCTCCGCCGGAAAACCCGCACCCTGCCAGACACCCGGCCGCGATCGCCATGGGGAAGAACGAACCCTTCATCGCGGATCAATCGATCGTCACCGAGGCCGGATCCCACTCCACCTTCGGGAAGTCCATCTTCAGCCCGCGCAGCACGTCCACCATGATGCGGGCCACCACCAGATTCCGGTACCACTTCCTGTCCCCGGGGATGATGTACCAGGGCGCGTGGTCGGTGCTCGTCTTCTCCATCAGGTCCTCGTAGGCCCTCTGGAATTCGTCCCAGCGAGCCCGGTCGGAGAGGTCGTCCGGGTTGAATTTCCAGTGCTTCGCCGGATTGGCCAGGCGGGATTCCAGCCGCTGCTTCTGCTCCTCCTTGGAGATATGCAGGTATATCTTCACGATGGTCGTGCCTTCTTCCGCCAGCATCCGCTCGAAGTCCGTGACGTGCCGGTAGCGGCGCTTCCACACCTCGTCGCCGAAGAGCTTCTTCACCCGCACCGCCAGGATATCCTCATAGTGGCTGCGGTTGAAAATGACGATCTGGCCGTTCCCGGGCACATGGGGATGGACCCGCCACAGGAAGTCATGCGCCAGCTCTTCTTCCGTCGGCTTCTTGA
>CBFGVD010000392.1:0-3938 GCA_965651965.1 uncultured Verrucomicrobiaceae bacterium
GCATCCACGCGGCGGACGATCACATCCACCGGCTCCAGCCCGCCCAGGGAGCGCAGCCACACGCTGCCGTCCCGCACCGTCAGATCATCCCCCTGCACCAGGGAGTATCCCAGGTAGGATGCCAGGAAGGCGTGCTCGAAGTAAGTCTCGTTCTGCGGGCCCGGGGTCAGGATCACCACCCGCGGCTCGCGCGCCCCGGCGCGTGCGGGGAAGGACTCCAGGGCCTCCCGCAGGGTGCGGAAGAAACCCGCCAGGCGGCGCACTCCGGTACGGTGGAAGAGCTTCGGCATCGCCCGGGTCATCACCCCCCGGTTTTCCACCACGTAGCCGCTGCCGGAGGGGGCCTGCGTGCGGTCGTTCACGATCCACATCCGCCCGTCCGGCCCGCGCGCCAGATCCGCCGCATAGAGAATGAGCTGGCGCTGGGAGGCCAGGCGCATGCCGTGGCAGGGCCGCAGGTAGCCGCGGTGCGCGTGGATCAGCTCGGGTGGCAGCCAGCCGCCGGAAATCAGCCGCTGCTCGCCATAGAGGTCGGTAAGAATGTGGTCCAGCAGCTCCGCACGCTGGATGAGCCCCGCTTCGATGGTCTTCCAGTCCTGTTCGGAGACGACCCAGGGCACCGCATCCAGCTGCCAGGCGCGGTGCTCGCCATCCGGAGCTCCATGCACGCTGTAGGTCACGCCGTTCTCCCGCAGCAGGTGCCGGATCTCTCCGGAAACCGAAGCGGCTTGCTCCGGGGTCAGCCCGCCCAGCCACGCCGCCACATGGGACCAGGAAGGATTCACGGAGCCGTCCGCGGCGATCATTTCGTCCCACATGCCGCGGCGATAATCGGGAGGGAGGAAGTTCCTGAGGGTCGCCGCGCCGGACATCCCCGCAGGTATGCCCGGAATGCCGCCGTTTGGCAATGGCATGTCGTTTTGCGGCAAGGAGCGAGGTAATGCGCGGAAAATGCACAAGTGTTTCCAATTCAAATTGAAACGGACCTTTTTTCCCGCCGGGTCCGGAGATCCGCTGCGGGGTCGGCATGACCGGTCCGCCCAATTTCCCATCGCCATGCGGCGGGAGCGTCGGCTAGTTTCGGCGGCGGATGACACCCCGCGTCAAGCAAACGGCCTCGATCACCATCGGAGAGTTTTTCGAGCGCCATGCCGCGGCGCTTTCGCTGACCTTGCTGGGGGAGAAGCACGGCTTCGAGCGGCCCATCAGCGAGCCCGCGCCGAACCGTCCCGGCCTTGCTCTGGCCGGATTCTTCAGTTATTTCGCGAAGAAGCGGATCCAGGTGCTCGGGAATTCCGAGATCTCCTACCTGAAGAAACTTACTCCGCAGATGAGCGCGGAACGTTTCCGCCGGATGTGCGAGCGCGATATCCCCGGCATCGTCGTTTCACGCGGGGCGGCGCTTTCGCAGGAACTCATGGACATCGCCGGGGAACACCGCATCCCGGTCTTCGGGACCACCCTGGTAACGATGAAATTCCTCAATGCCGCCACCCTGCGGCTGGAGAACGAATTCGCGCCGAACGTCACCTTGCACGGCTGCATGGTGGACCTCCGCGGCATCGGCGTGCTCATCATGGGCAAGAGCGGCGCCGGCAAGAGCGAGACCGCCATCGGCCTGATCGAGAGGGGCGGGGCGCTCGTGGCCGACGATATGGTCCGCATCAAGCTCGCGGGCGGGGAGCTTACGGCTTCCGCTCCGGCGCTCTCCCGCGGCTACCTGGAAATCCGCGGCATCGGCATCGTGAACGTGGCCAACTTGTACGGATTGGCTTCGATCCGGCCGGAAAAACGGCTCGATCTGGTGGTGACCCTGATTCCCTATTCCGATCAAAACGAGATCGACCGTCTGGGGCTCCAGCCGAAGTCCTACGAGATCCTGGGCCAGCATGTCCCGCACGTGGAAGTCCCCGTGGCACCGGGCCGGGATACCGCGCGGATGGTGGCCATCGCCGCGCTGGACCAGCAACTCCGCCGCCTGGGCTACAACATGGCGGATGAATTCAACCAGCGTCTCCTGCGCCACATGGCCGGGGAGGTGTAGGGAAAATTACGGTGTCCGGCGGGAGGCTGTGCCGGAAGCGACGGCTCCCGCACCCGGCATTTGCCGATCCTCCCGGGGGAAAAGCCTCACTCTTCCTCGAATTTCCGGCCGATCAGGTCGGCCAGGGCGTCCAGCGCCGCTTCGGCATCGGTGCCGTCCGCCGCCACGCTGATGACCGAGCCGTGGCCTGCCGCCAGCATCATGAGACCCATGATGCTCTTGCCGTCCACTTCTTCGCCGTCCTTCTCGACCCGGACATCCGAGGAAAACCTGCTGGCCGTTTTCACGAATTGAGCCGCCGGCCGGGCATGGATGCCGAGTTTGTTCTGAATGGTGAATTCGCGTTGCGCCATCGGCATGGTGGTTTCTGGACGGGCGCAGCGTAGGAGCAGGAAAGGCGGTCTTCCAAGGGATTTTTTCAATCACGCGCCGCTGCGGCCCCGGCGCTCCAATTTTTCTGCTTTGAAGGGCCGCCGCTCCTTCGCAGCATGGGTCAGGAACTTCATGGGCGAAAAACTGGAAACCGTGCTCCAAGGCACCCCCGTCTCCCCGGGGATCGGCATCGGCCCGGTTCACGTCGTCGCCCGCGGCTTCTCCGCGCCGGAAGTCTATCACATCGACGAGAACGAGATCCCCAGCGAACAGGAGCGCTTCCGCGCGGCACTGGAGGAAACGAAATTGCAGCTCGACGAACTCCAGCAGCGGATCAAGGCCATCTCCGGAGAGGAGGAGAGCCGCATCTTCGAGGCGCACCTCATGGTGCTGGAGGACCGCGCCATGCTCGACCGCGTGGCGGAGGCGATCGCCTCCCGGCGCCAGAATGCGGAATTCGCCTTCTACGCGGTGATGCAGCATTTCCTGGAGGCGATGCGCCGCGTGCCGGACCCCTATCTCAGGGAGCGCACCGCGGATCTGGAGGATGTCTGCCAGCGGGTGCTCCGGAATTTCCGCCCGGAGGAAGGGCCCCGGCACATCGCTCCGGATGAACAGCACATCCTCGTAGCCTACGATCTTACCCCTTCCGATACCGCCGCGATCAACCGCCGCCACGTGCTCGGCTTCGCCACGGAACTGGGCAGCGTGAACTCCCACACCGCCATCCTCGCCCGTTCGCTCGGCTTGCCGGCCATCGTCGGCATCGAGGACGCGGTGCTGGATATCCGCACGCTCACCCCCGCGATCCTGGACGGCTACTCCGGCCGCCTGATCCTCCACCCCACGGAGGAAACCCTGGGCCGCTACCGCGAGATCCAGGACCGGAAGGAGCAGGTCCGCCGCGATCTGGAAGCCCAGCGGGACGCCGCCACCTCCACCACGGACGGGCGGACCATCACCCTTTCCTCGAACATCGAGTTCATCGACGAACTCGCCCTCGTCCGCAACAGCGGCGCGAAGGGCGTGGGTCTTTACCGCACCGAGTTCCTGCTGCTGGACGGCGAGGAAATGCCCGGCGAACTGGAGCAGGCGGAAGCCTACACCCGCCTGGCCTCCGCCCTCGCTCCGGATCCGGTGATCATCCGCACCCTGGATGCCGGCGGGGACAAGCTGCCGGTGGAGCCGCTTACGGAGCCGGAGCCGAATCCTTTCCTCGGCTGGCGGGGTATCCGCGTTTCGCTGGACCGGCCGGGCATGTTCAAGGAGCAGCTCCGCGCGATCCTGAGGGCCAGCGCCCACGGCAAGGTGGCCGTGATGTTCCCGCTCGTCTCCGGCCTCGGGGAAGTCCGCCGCGCGAAGGACCTCCTGAAGGAGTGCATGGACGAGCTGGCCGCACAGGGCGTGCCTTTCGACGAAAAGCTGGAGACCGGCGTGATGATCGAGGTGCCCAGCGCCGCGGTGATTGCCGATCTCATCGCGCCGGAGGTCGATTTCTTCTCCATCGGCACGAACGACCTGA
>CBFGVD010000393.1:0-3931 GCA_965651965.1 uncultured Verrucomicrobiaceae bacterium
AAGCTGTTGTAGGTAATGCGCTCGCGTTGGGGAGCCAACCTTTCCTTCTCAGCTTCCATGGCCGCGCGTTCCTCGGCAAGGGCGGATTCCGAAACGGCCGGAGCGGTTTCGGTATCCGGGGCTTCGGCCACCTCCGGCGCCGGAGCGGTCGGGGTTTCGGGTGCCGTTCCGCTTTGGGTGAAGGACGGAGCGGGCGGAGGGTCGGGTGGGGTAGGGACGACCACGGGTTCGCCCGGCGGCTGCGGCGGGGGCGGGATTTCCGCCTTCGCGCCCTCGGTCACCGTCGGGGCCGCGCGAGCGGCAGAAGCCGCTTCGGCCCGGGCCAAGGCTGCGGTTTGCCGTTTTTCCCGCTCTTGCTCCAGGGCCAGCAACCGCTTCTCCAGCGCCTGGCCTTGGCTTTCACTGAGCTGTCCCGCGTAGGCCGCATGGGATTTGGGAACAAAACCGGTGTCCGTTCCGGCCAGCACCCGGTACCAGTTGCCGCTTTCGCCGAGCCAATGCATGCGGGAACCCGGGGGTAACTGTAAGGTGACGGTTCCTCCCGGCGCGGCTCGCAAAGGCGCGGCGTCTTTCCAGAGGACCAGGGGAGCCCCCACCTCGCCGACGGCGAAGACCTTTTCAAACCTCAAAGATGCGGCCGGAGCGGCGTCCAGCTTTTCCCCGTCCGCATGCGCCGAAGGTTCGTCACCCGGAACCGCGGCCATGGAGGGTTCGGGCGCGTCGCTGCTCCAATTCCAGGCCGTTCCTTCGGCGGTTCCCGGCGCGGTGAGCAATACGCCGCCCGCGATCAAAGAGGCTTGCAAGGGCACCGGCGAATCCAGGGTGATGCGGCAATCCCAGCTTTCCCCTTTGCCCTTGAATGCGACGCGGCGGAAGCGAGCGCCTTCGGGAAAGGTCCAGGACTTCTTGCCGGAACCGGCCTTGAACCCTTCCAGGTTCAGGTGGACGATTTCGGGCTGGGCGGGGTCCCGTTCCATCGAAAGCCTGGGAGCATTTCCCTGGAAATGGACGATGAGGGCGTGCTGTGACGGGCTTACCTGCAGCTTGACCGCTTCGAAGGTGCCGGGCTCCCGGGCCGCCTTTTCGGCCGCCGCTTTTTCCGCCGCCAGCCTTTTTTCCTCGGCTTGCTTTTCAGCCGCAACACGTTTGGCCTCGGCAGCTTGCTCAGCTGCGGCCTCCGCGGCCGCACGTTCAGCCGCTTCGCGTTCGGCGGCGATCCGTTTTTCCTCGGCCTTTTGCGCGGCGGCAGCCTCTTGGGCGGCCGCCTTCGCCGCCGCCGCCTGATCCCGGGCGGCTTTTTCCGCGGCGGCCTTGGCTTCTTTCTCCGCCAGGGCATCCGCTTTCGCGCGCTCGGCTGCCTGCGCGGCCGCTTCGTTGGCGGCGGCCTTCGCTTCCTTCTCCGCTTGGGCTTCAGCCTTGGCGCGCGCGGCGGCCTGGGCCTCCGCTTCCCGGGCGCGTTGCTTGTCGGCGACGGCCTCGGCTTCTTCCTGGCTCGCTTTCCAGGCGCCGAGAGACCAGCGCCACGCCGAACCTTCACCCTTGAGATTCACGACCAGGGCATCCGCGCCCTTGGGCTTCAGGCTCCATTCGCTGGCGGCGCCCTGTTTCAATTCGAACTCGAAAGCGAGAAAAGTGCGTCCGCTGGGGGACGCGAGTTTCTTCAAGGTCACCGCCTTGATCCATCCATTGCCCGGTTGGGGTTCATAAGAGCCCAAGGGGAAGGCGCTTTCGGTTTCCAAAAAGGAGATCAGGATATTGCCGCCCGTGGTGGCTTTTTGGAAGAAGGGCGGGAAACCGCCCTCCTGCACGCCGGAGAATTCGAAGCGGATTTCCGACCGGGAACCGCCTTTGATGGCGAGGTCGCGGAATTGGACGGCCTGCGCGGCCTGGGCGACTTGAACGGTTTGGGCCGCCAGGGCGACGAGGGGTAGCCAGGCCCAGTTGCGGGTGATGGTTGCGATCATGCTGGATCCTGGCCGCATCAGCGCTTGGAAGTGAAGGTGGTGAGCTGGAAGCTGGCCACCAGGGTTTTGGGGATTTCTCCGTGGTCTCGCGACTCTTCCACGACCTTGTCGAGATCGACGACCCTGTCGATGGACATGCGCCGGATGGTGGTCGGGTAGCGGAAGTTCGCGATTTCGCCGAAGAGCATGCCCAGCCCGTGATAGCTCGAGCTCAGCGTGACGCTGTAGTGGTTTTCGCGGTAGAACTCCTTCTCCTCTCCGGGGAGGGGGAGGAATTTCGTCGGAAGGGTCAGGGACTTGCGGGTGACCGTGGTCAAATCGATGAGCCGGCGGGGAAGCACTTCTTGGTCCGGAAACATTTCCTGCAAGCGCGCGAATTCCTGGTTGGCCACTTCGATTTCGGCTTCCAAGTCGGTGAGCCGTTGCTTTTGCGCGAGGATTTGCCGCAGCTCGCCGCGCTTCTTCCCGATTTCGGCGTCCAGGCGTTGGGCTTCGGACTGGTAGGCCTGGAACTCGTCGGTGTAGAACAGGTAGCAGGCCGCCAGAATGACGGCGGCGCACACTCCGGCGAAAGCCCACAGCTTTTGATGCAGGGTCAAACTCTTCACAGGACCTTCTCCGGCTGGGTGTCCAGGGCGAAATTGTCGATTCCCACGTTGGGGTTCATCTGGATCTTGAGGGTGAAGGTGAAGGAGGAACGCTCGCTTTCCTTCTGGAATTCGATGGAGATGAGGGACACGCCCTGGAAGTATTCGTTCTTCTCGAGTTCCATCATGTATTCGGCGACTTCGGGAAAGACGAAGGTGCGTCCGCGCAGCTCCATCTCCTGTTCGTTGCCGTCGTTCTGCTTCACCGTCTCCAGCCAGGTGTTCAGGGGCATGGACCGGTTGACGCCTTCCAGCACCCGCACCCATTTGCGCTTGCTGACGCTGATGCTTTTCAGGGATTGGTTCTTGGCCGTCTTCTCGTCGCGGAGGGTTTCCAGCTCCTTGATCTTGGTCTGCACGTAGGCGTTCGCGGCGATCTCCTGCTGCACTTCCTGAAGCTCGGCCTGCTTGGTGGCCAGGTTGGAGGCGAAGAATTGCTGGCCGATGAGATAGGCGGCTCCGATGCCCAGCAGCGCGAAGGTGGAGACCAGGACGCGCGGATCGAACAGGTACGAGTAGTCCTTGCGGACCACCCGATACTCGATGGGGAGCAGGTTGACGTAGATGTAGTCCCGCATGTCAGATGCGCCTCAGGGCCAGGCCGGTGGCCACGGTCAGGATGGTGGAAAGGTTTTCGGGAATGGGGCCGCTGAATTTCTTCTCGTCGTAGGCGATTTGGGCGAGGGGGTTGATGATTTCCACCTCGACGTTGTGCCGCTTGGCCAGGATGCCGGCGAGATTGCGGATGCAGGCGCCGCCGCCGCACAGCACCATTTTCTCCACCTTCAGGTTGTTCTCGCTGCTCTGGAAATAGCCGAAGGCGAGATCGATGCCCACGGAGAGCTCTTCGGCGGCGAATTCGATGGAGCGGTTCAAGGCGCCCTGGTTGTGGTTCTCCAATCCTTTGCCGCGCAGGATGTCGGCGGCCTCTTCGCGATCGACTTTCAGGTTCTTCATCAGGGTCTTGATGAAGAAGTCGCAGGCGGTGGCGATGTCGCGGGTGCTGTGGTAGGTCCCGTTCTTCAGGAAGGTCAGGTTGGTCAGGTGCTCGCCGATGTTGATCAGCGACACCACCTTCTCCATGTCCTCCGCCGGCGCCGACAGCATGTAGGCGTTCGTGACCGCGAAGGCGTCCACGTCCACCACCACGGGGCGCAGGCCCGCTTCGTAGAGGAGATCGATGTAGGATTGCATGACCTGGTTTTTGGCGGCCACCAAAAGCACTTCCATCTCATCGGTCTCGGGAGTCTTGTTCAGCACCTTGTAGTCGAGGGTGATGTTGTCCACGTCGAAGGGGCTGCGCTGGCCGGCCTCCATGAG
>CBFGVD010000394.1:0-3900 GCA_965651965.1 uncultured Verrucomicrobiaceae bacterium
AGCACGCCCGCGTGCACCGTGAAGTAGTCCACGCCCTGCTCGGCCTGCTCGATCAACGTGTCGCGGTAGAGCTCCCAGGTCAGGTCTTCCGCCTTGCCATTCACCTTCTCCAGCGCCTGGTAGATCGGCACCGTGCCGATCGGCACCGGGGAGTTGCGCAGGATCCACTCGCGCGTGGCGTGGATGTTCTTGCCGGTGGAAAGGTCCATCACCGTGTCCGCGCCCCACTTCGTCGCCCAGCGCATCTTCTCCACCTCTTCCTCGATGGAGGAGGCCACGGCGGAGTTGCCGATGTTCGCGTTGATCTTCACCAGGAAATTCCGGCCGATGATCATCGGCTCGCACTCCGGGTGGTTCACGTTCAGCGGGATGATCGCGCGGCCCGCGGCCACCTCGCTGCGGACGAATTCCGGGGTGATCTCCGCCGGGATCCGCTGCGGGAAGCGCCCGAAGATGGAGGGCGTGTAGGGGCTCGCCACCTGCTGCGTGGAGCCCGCGTGCTGCTTGTCCAGGTGGTTGCGCACGATGTCCTCCTTCATGTCCGCGATCTTCGCGCGGCGCATGTTCTCGCGGATCGCCACGAATTCCATTTCCGGCGTGATGATGCCCTGGTCGGCATACCACTTCTGCGTCACCGGCTTGCCGCTGGCGCGCAGCGGCTTGCGGCGGTCGGAGGTGAGGCCGGGAAACTCCACGAACTTGTTCGCGCGCTCCGACTTCGAGGCGAATTCCACGTGCTTCTCCGTCAGGTAGCCGTTGTCCTGCGGCTGGACCTTGCGGCCCTCGTATTCCTCCACGTCGCCGCGGGCCAGGATCCACTCGCGGCGCAGCGGCGGCAGGCCCTCGTCCGAAGTGCCCGTGAAATCCGGGTCGCCCCAGGGGCCGGAGCAATCGTACACCCGCACCGGCTCGTTCTTCTCGATCCGGCCGTTGAAGCTCTTCGTGTCGGAGAGCGCGATCTCGCGCATCGGCACCCGCACGCCCGGGTGGAGCTGGCCTTCCACATAGACGCGCGTGGAAGCGGGCAGGGGAGCGCGGGATTCATCGTGGCTGGCGGCGGCAGCGGTGGATTCTTCGGGCGAGATCATGGGTGAAGTTTGCTGGTGTTTGGTTCGAAGTTTTTCAGGAAAGGCATGGACGCAAAAAGAAAGGCCGCGCTGGGATCAGCACGGCCGGAAGGAAAAGGATCGGTTGGTGGACGAGCTTCCTAGGGCGGTGCGACCCGCTTCAGGTTCGGAGGATTTGGGCCGCGTGCGCCGGCCGATCTCAGTCCCTCGGTCGTGGAACTCTCCTGTCGTGTCGCGGAAGTGTAGGCGGGAAGCCCGCCCTGCCAAGCCGGAAAAGCGTCCCGGCCCCCCTCCGCCGCAGCGGACGGGAAATCCCGCTCGAAGCGCGGCACGCGGCAACAGCCGAGCGCCATGAGGGAAATGCCCAGCACGGAGCAAAGGAGGCACCAGAGGCCGCCAGGAGCGTTCGACACGGCGGGGAGGGCGTTCATGGCGCCTTCGCGAAAGGACCGGCCTTCAGGCGGTCGTTCACCTCCCGCGGCATCCAGGTCCAGGGATCGACTCCTTTTTCCGTGAAGACCGCCATGCCGATGACCCCCACGTTCCGGTGTTCGCCGCTGGACAAGTTCGCGTAGGAGCCCGCCACGCTGGAAAATTGGAAGCGCGCCACCGTCTCCGGCCCCGTGCGCCAGCCCTTCACCTCCAGCGTCTCGTCCGGCGCGATCACGTAGCCGCGCTTGGAGAAGGAGGCCGTCTTGCCATCGATCACGTCCAGCCCGTCCACGCTCAGCACCACCTCCAGGCGGCTCTTGCAGCGGTTCTTCAGCACGATCGAGTACTCCGAGCCCTGCTTGCCCGTCACGAAGCGGCGGCTGTCCCAGCCGTACGTCTTGTAGGTCGGCAGGTAGCCGAAGCCGCCCTTGATGCCCCACTCCACCATCTCCCCGGCCGCGGTCTCCACGCCGTCCACCTTGCGCTTGGAGCCGGTCATCGCGTCGATCCCCTCGCGGTTGTTGTAGTAAACCACGCCCGTTCCCGCGGGCTTGGAGGCGGCGCGGACGAAAGACTGGCGCTTCCACGGCGAGTGGGTGCTTTCCCCGAAGCCCGTGGCCAGCCCGGGGCGTTCCTCCGCGGCCTTCCGGTTGGGCCGCTGCTTCGGCTTGTTCAGCGCTTCGTCGATGCTGCGCCGGTCGATCGCGCCGTCCCCGCTGCGGTTGCCCGCGGTGACGATGTCGCTGGCATCCACTCCGGAAGAGGCAGGAGGTGCCTCATAATGGCTGAGCGGCATCGTGGTGCAGCCGCTCAGCCACAACGAGGCCAACGCAGCAAGCGGGGAGAGGAGGAGGGCGCGCCGCAGCGCACCCGCAGGAGGCATGGTGAATCTCATGGTGCTGGAAAAGCAGCATTAAGGAATCCGCGCGTCAATTTTTAAATGCGGGTTTTCCAACATTTGAATTGCGGCTTTTCCAGCAGGCGCTATTTCTCGCCCATGAGCAATGCGGAAACCTTGGCCCGGCGCGAGCGCCAGGTGATGGACATCCTCTACAAGCGCGGGGAAGCGACCGCCCAGGAGGTGCTGGACGACATGCCGGATCCGCCCACCTACTCCGCGGTGCGCGCCCTGCTGGCCACCATGATGGAAAAGGGCCTGGTCTCGTACCGGAAGGACTCCCGCCGCTACGTGTACCGTCCCGCGGTGCCGGAGAAGAAGGCGAAGCGCTCCGCCCTCAAGCAGCTTCTCTCCACTTTCTTCGAGGACAAGCCGGAGAAGCTCGTCGCCGCCCTGCTGGACCCGAAGGACCAGCAGCTCAGCCGCGAGGAGATCGAGCGCATCCGCAAATTGATCGGGGAGGGGAAATGAGGCACCCGCCCCGGGGAGCAATGCCATGATCGCCACCGCCATCGCTTTCTCGCTCGTTGCGGCCGCCGCCGTGTGGCTGGCCGGGCGGCGGGATGAGGCGCGCGATCCCTGGCTGACCCTTCTCGCCTTGGTCCTGCTCGCGGTCTTCCCTCTCCTGTTCTTCCTGCCGGAGTGGGAGGTGCTGCCGCCCGCCGCGGAGCAGGCGGAGGCCCCGCCCGCGCTCCGCTGGCTGCCCTGGATCTGGGCCGCCGGAGTCTCCGTCGCTTCGCTTCGGCTCGTCACCGCGCTGGTCCAGCTCCACCGCTGGCGGCGGGATTCCGCCCGCATCGGCGTGCGGGAGGCCGGGGACCTGATCGTGGATGTCCGCCTGCTGGAGCACTACCCCGGCCCCGTGGCGGCGGGCATCTTCAGCCCGGTCATTTTCGTCCCGCGGGACTGGCACGCCTGGACGCCGGAGATGCAGGAAGCCGTCCTGGCCCATGAAATGAAGCACCACCGGCGGCGGGATCCTCTCTGGCGCGCCGTCGCCGCCGTCGCCTGCACCCTCCATTGGTTCAATCCGCTGGTGTGGTGGATGGCCCGCCGCCTGGCCGACCAGTGCGAGTTCGCCTGCGACGAGGCGGTGGTGGCGGACGGCTACCGCGCCGACCGCTACGCGCATGTCCTCTGCGACCTGGCCGCCGCCGCCCGCGCCCCGGCCACCACCCTGGCCATGGCCCACCGGGGCGGGCTGGAAGCCCGCGTGAAACGCATGCTCGGCGGCCGCATGAAAGGTTCACGTTTCGTCGTCGCGTTGCTGATCCTCTTCACCGTCCTCACCGCGCTCGGCCTGGCGGTCCTGCGCCGCGCCCCGTCCCCGGAAAAGCCCGCGGTCCCGCTGGAGGAAATCCGCACCCGCCTGGATGCCGATCCCTTCCCGGGGAATTGAGCCCGCTGCCTGGGGCTTGTTCATGAATACGATGGCCGCGCGTCCGGCCCGAATGCACCGGAGCGGGAGGGAGCTAGGGCCGGACGTCCCGGCCGACCGCGGAC
>CBFGVD010000395.1:0-3892 GCA_965651965.1 uncultured Verrucomicrobiaceae bacterium
CCAGCGAATCGATCACCCGCTTGGGGATCAGGTAGCGCGGCATCACTTCCGTCTCTTCCAGCCAGCGCGGGGGGCCGGGGAAGACGGTTTCGTCGGATTGGTAGAGTTCTTTCCGCCCCGGCAGCATGCGCACGGAGTGGGAGACATTCTCGCCGGAGGCCGTCACGAGCTGCAGCGCGAAGGCATTCGGATCATACGGATCATCCTCGCAGACCCACTTCAGGGCTTCCGCGACGACCTTGAATTCGCGCTCGTCCAGGTTCACGAGGTAGCCCTTCAGCGCCGGCTGGCGGAAGACGCGGTTCATGAAGCGGCAGGCTTCTTCCTGATCGAAATCGAAGGTGATCTCGTTTTGCTCCCGGTAGTAGGAAAGGAAGTGCTCCCAGAGCACCTGGCTCGGCGCATCCATGCGCAGCGCGGCCTGGTGGTGCATGGTCACCAGCCGCTCGATCTCGCCCTTCTCGCGGATCTGCGTCCACAGGCCGTTGCCCTCCTTCGATTCGATCCGGGCCTCGTTGATCGTCGCCACCAGGCGGAAGGCCACCTCCACCGGCGGATCCTGCGGCGGGCGCTCGTTGACTTGCTCGATGCGGTCGTACCAGGAGGCCACCTCGCGCTCCTGCTCCCAATCCGCCATCTTTTTCTGAACGTGGGCCAGATCGGTGATCACGTTCATGAACTCCGGGTAAGGGAGCTTCTTCTTGTAAAAGGCGTAGGCTAGGTAGTTCCAGAATTCCAGGATGTCCCCCGGCGGCATCGGCCACAGCTCCAGCGGCTCGTAGGTGGTGATCTCCCAGCGCGGGGTGATGCGGACCATGTCGTGATCGTGCAGCTCGCCCTCGATCACGTAGCGGCGGTAGCGCTTTTCGATCTTGGAGACGAAGTCCGCCTCCTTGTCGTCCAGCTCGCGGCCGAGCTTTTCCTCGATGATGTCGAGGATCGGCGTGTCGTCGAATTCATTGGGGGATTCCGGCAGGTCTTCCCCGCGGTGCATCCGCTCCATCATCGTCGCGTACTGGCACGCTCCGGAAATCAGGTCGTCCTCCGCCGTGCAGGAGCCGAACCAACGGTTGCCCTGGAGACGCAAGCTGGTGCGGAAAGTGCCGGTCTCATCCTCCACGCGGCCCTGGATGAAGAGGTGATTGCCGAAAATCTGGGTGACCGCGCCTTCTTTTTGCAGCTTCTCCCCGCGTTTGCGGGCATCTTCGGGGAAGCTATTGAGGAAATTCAGCGTCGCTCTGTCCGGATTCATTGCAGGAAATGCGAAAGTCCGCCCCGCGTTTTTCCGGGCACCCTGCATGGAAAGACGCGACGGCGGGGCGCGACGATAGACCCCGCTTTCGCAAGCCCGCAATAAAAACCTCAGCGGTGCTCCTTGCGAAAAATCACGTAGGCGGCGCCGGCCCGGGTGACGGGCCGCAAGCCTGCGGCCTCAGTAGCCGTTTTTCCGCACCAATTCGGAAAGCTGCTTCTGGAACTCGATCACGTCTTCCTGCGAGGGGCGGTAGCCGGGAGTATCCGCATCCAGGCCCGGGCGGCCGTATTGATCGAGCATCCAGATGCCCGTCTCGCCGTCCGAGAATGTCACCTTCCCGGAAACCAGGGCTCCGGGGAGGGCGATGTTGTCGATCGTGACCGTCACCGCGCCGGTCGGCTCAGGCTTGCTGGATAGGATTTCGTCGTCCGGCGCTTTCTTTTCCTCCTTCGGCGCTTCCACGATTTCGATGCCGAGATCCAGGACCAGGAAGCGGGCATCCATGTAGGTCACGGCGATATCGAAATCCTCCTTCATGCGTTTCTGGAGGTCGGCGATGCTCGCGCCCGCCGCGGCCCACTGCCTGAGGGTGGTCTTCTGCTCTTCGGTAAGCTGGCTTGCGCTGAACATGTCCGGAGATTCAAAGGCCGCCGCGGGCCATTCCAAGCCCCAATATCGGCAAAGTCGCTTGAAGGCCGTGCCCGGGACCTGCCGGGAAGGATCGGATGAGCCGGATCCGGCAGCCGGGGACCTGCTTCTCCCTCGCCTCCGGACGGCAGAGCGAAGCCTCTACAACCCCGCCCCCTCCTTCCGGGCCTCCACGGCCAGGCGGAATGCCTGTTTTTCGCCGTGGCGTCTCACGGAGAATTTCACGCAGCGCCTTTCCCCCGGTGCCGGGCACCAGGTGGCCTGCCAGAACCAGTAGCTCTCGCCCTTGGCGGAGTTCACGCAGACCTTCGAGACGCCGACCACGCCGGAGGAATTCCGCGCGGAACGGCGGCAGATCCGCGCCGCGCTTTCCTCCCGCGAGATGCGCTCCACCAGTTCATCCCGCCAGGCGCGGGCCGCCTCGTAGGCTTCCGCGATGCCGCCGCAGGAGCGATCGGCGAAAAATTTCCCGTGCTTCACCCCGCGGCGCTGGATGCGGACCTGCCAGCCGTGCGTCCCGGCACGGGGCAGATCGATGCGCGCGATGGCGTAGGTATCCGGGGGACTCCACATGGGGAAAAAGACAAAGGCGGCAGCGGACGTTTCCCGCCCGCCGCCGCCTTGTCAAATGATCGGCTCCATTGCTCAGCGGCCGCGGCCCCGGCCCCAGCCGCCCCGGCCCCAGCCACGGTTCTCGAGCAGGCGCTGCTTGAAGTCGTCGCTCAGATCGGATGCCTGCACGGCGGCGCTGGCGGCCTCGCGGTCCTCGCGCATCCAGTTCATGTAGGTCATGCCCAGGGTGCGGTTGCGGGTGCCTTCGTCGGAGATCGATTCGGCCAGCTCGATCTTGCTGGCGGGATCGGCGGAGCGATTGGACCAGATGTAAGTGGCGGTCGCCTCGTCGCGGAGTTCGCCTTCCGGCTGGGATTGGATCCAGCTCAGCGCGGCGGTGCTGTCCTGGTTCGCCCAGGAGGCCATCACCGGGCGGATCGCGTCATCCACGTCGTCCGTCTGCTGCTGGCTGACCCAGGCGGCGGCGGCGGCGGGATCCTTGCGGGCCCAGGGGCCTGCGATATCCTCGATGGCGCGGTCGCGGTCGCGGCCTTCCGGCAGGCTGGCCACCTTGGCGGCGGCACCTTCCGGATCGCTCAGGGCCAGGCTCTCCAGGGCGGAGGCCATGGCGCGGTCCCGGGAATCGGCCGGCAGGGTCCGGATCCAGGCTTCGGCGGCGGCGAAATCGGAGGCACCCCATTTTTCGGCGATCTCGCTGTAGGCGCGGGATTGGTCGTCACCGGTCAGGGTGGCGGCCACCTGGACCGCCTTGTCGGGGTCGGTGGCGGCCATTTCGCTGATCACGGAGTTCACGGCGGCGCTCTTGTCGCGCTCGCTTTCCAGGGAATTCGCCCACGCCAGGGCGGCATCGGGATCCAGCTTCGCCCATTCGGCTGCAATCACGGAAGCCCCGCTATCCCCGCCGCCCGGGCCGCCGCCGAAGCCCATGGCGGCGAATTCGCGCGGGTTCTCGGAGAAATACTTCGCGGCGTTCGCCGGGTCCACGCTGGCCCAGCTCTGGAGCACGGTGGGGCGCACGAAGGCACCCTGGAAGCCCATGGTATTCGCGAAGGCGAGCGCGCCCTGCGGGTCGATCTCGCCCCAGCGGCCGAAGAGCAGGAAAGAAGCCATGACACGCTGGGCCATGGGCATGCCGTCCAGCTTGGCGGCCTCCGCCTCCAGTTGCGCGGCATCCATGTTGGAGTAGAGCTCCATCAGCGCCTCCATGCGGGCGAGCTGGCCGGGCTCGCGCATCACGTCCTCCACGGAGGTCCGGGGGCGTTTGGCGGCTTCGCTGCCGGAGCTGTTGTTGCCCGAGCGGCTCGTCTTGGTGTTGTGTAGGGCCGTTTCGGCGGCGCCATTGGTATCGGCAGGGCCGGAAGTCCCGGCCTTGCCCGCAAGATATCCCCCGGCAGCCCCTGCAAGCAGGGCCGCGAG
>CBFGVD010000396.1:0-3883 GCA_965651965.1 uncultured Verrucomicrobiaceae bacterium
CCCTCTACACCGGCCGAGAGCAAGGCCATTGGCATCTCCACGGTCTATCAGGAAAGCGGCTGGCCTTCCCGCGGCTACGAGGTGCAGGTGAACAACACCCAGTCCGACTGGCGCAAGTCCGGGGGGCTCTACGGCATCGTGGACAACAAGGAGCCCTTCAAGGACAACGAGTGGATGAAGTACGTGATCCGCGTGAAAAACGGCAAGATCGACGTGACGGTGAACGGCAAGAAGCTGGTGAAGGATTACGAGCCGGAGGAAGGCAAGAGCAAGCTGGAGAAAGACGGCGGCACCTTCGCCTTCCAGGCCCACGATCCGGACAGCACGACCCTCTACAAGAACATCCGGGTAAAAGCCTTGAAGTGATAGGATCTTGCGGGGAGGGAGCCCGCGTGCATGCTCCGCCCGATGTCCGTGAATCCCTATGCGCCCTCCCGGGTCGATGACGTCGCGGAAGCCCCGCGCCCGCACGGCTGGGAGCTTGCGGACGGGGTTCTGCTGGCGGAGGACGGTGCGGTTTTCCCGATGATCGATCCCTATACGGGGGAGAGCGACGAGCGGATGACGATGCTGCGCTTGGCCGTGCACCGCCGGGTGCTGTGGCCGCGCTGGTGTTTCGGCGGCGGCCTGGCGCTGGCCATCATGGCAGGGCGATCCGGGGTTCCCGATTACATGGTGATCGGCTGGCTGCTCGCGTTCATAGGCTTTATCGCGGGGTCTGCCGTGCCTTTATTCAACCGGCGGCTGGGGCTCGACGTGTTCGTCTCACGGAGAACGCTTGCAAGGCAGCGGGCCACGAATTGGATCCTGCGGGGCTTGGTAACGCTGCTGCTGATGTTCTTCGTGGCTCCGGCGATCTTTCACTTTGCCGGCGAATGGATCGGGGGCTCGGTGGCGGTTTTGATCCTGGTGATCCTGATCGTCGCCCGGTGGGGGCGGCGGCGGATCCACCACCGGGGCAGGCGGGGAGAGCGCCACGTGATCGGGGGCTGGCATCCCAGGGCGATGAAAGCACTGGCGGATTCCCGGCAGATGCGGCCGGAAAGCGGAGTGGCGTGAGGTTCCGGCGCTGCCGGGGAGGGGGCGAAGCGGGCTTGTTCTACCGCTGCCATCCCGCGCTTGCCAGGTGCCGCGGGACTTGCCCGGTTGTTTGCCGCGGGTTTCCGATGAATATCCAGGGCCGGTATGAGTCAAATACCCGGAACACATGAAAAACGCCTTATCCCTCCTCGCCTGCCTCGGGTTATTGTTAGCCTCCGCCTCCAGGGGTTTCGCGGCGGATCAGGAACCTATCCTGCGCGAGACGAAGGATTGGATCATCATTTCCGGGATCAGCGCGAGCGCGGGCGATCCTCAAAACGGTCCTTTGCCGTGGAGCTTCGCCATCAAGAAGAGCACGATCCTATCCGTTACGCTCGGCACTTCACACCGGGTCTTGTCCGATAAGGACCATAGGCCGATAAATTATCAGGACGCCGCGCCGGAGGAAATCGGGAAGCTGCCCGCGGATGTGAGGATCATCACCAGCGAGCTGACCGGCTCGGGGAACAAGAGTTTCCACATCGACGGCCTGACCCATGCCTCCGCGCCCGCGATGCTAGAAAAGATCATCGCCGCCGCCGGGTCTTCCGGAGAGACCGGCAAGAGATAAACCCGGGGTGGGTGGGTTATTTTCTTATTCTCCGGGTGCGGGATAGATTGATTCCCGCCGCCGCGAATCTAGCATGTCCCGGAGGATGGAGACGAAGACGGGCCTGACAAGACTCTGCGAGATCGTGCAGACGGGCACCATCGCGGGGCTCGCCGCCATTCCTTTCATCGCGGATGTCTTTCATTACAAATCCACTCCCCGCCTGCACGCGGCATCCCTGGTCCTCGCTCTCTTCGCCCTGCTTTCCTCCCTCTGGATCGCCCGCACCGCTTCCCGCGAGCGGGGATTCTGGGGTGCCATCCTCACCGTCGCGTTCCTGCTCTGGGCCTGGGGCACGCCGGAGATCTTGTGAGGGCGGCTTTCACGGGCTCGACAGCGGAGTCAGGTGCTCCTCCGCCGTCACGCGGTAAAAGGCCTTCGCGCTGCTCCGCGGGGTCCGGAAAAGGTGGGGGGAGCTTCCCGCGATCCCTTCCTGGCCGGCCACCGGCTGCCAATCCGCCAGATCGCCCGCGGCGGATTTCCGGATGGTGCAGGCGGTACCGGGCCGCGGGGTGAAGCTGAGGGTAAAATCCGCCCCCGCGCTTCCTGCTTCCAGCGCCGGAGCCTCCACGGTGGGAATCAGCACGATGTCATCGATCCCCGCGCTGGTGGCGGTGGTCAGACCGGTCTTCGGGATGAATCGGAAGCCGATCTCCGAGACGGTGGCCAGCATCTGCGGCGTCACCGGCGTGGCCTCGTAGCGCCCGTCCCGGACATAATACCAGGTCGTATCGAAAAGGAATTCCGCGCCTCGCCATTCCGCTCCGGGCGAGAGGCTGCCGCCGAGCACGGACTCGCTGTAATAAAACGTGCTGCCCGCCGGTCCGAGCGCGTAAATCGCACAATCCAGTTCGCCCAACTCCTCCGCGGCGGCGAAGTAGCGGAGCCGGATGCCGCGGATCTTTGCCGCGTGGAAATCCCCGCTCAGGGCTCCGCCCCCGGCCTCGCTGCCGGTGAAAAACCATATCCCGCAGGGCAGCCCCGGAACCCCGTTGAGCGGTCCGGCGATGAAGCCCGTCTCCGCGGAGATCCACTGTGCCGCGGACACCATGCCGGTGCGGAAGTCATTCACGCTCCAAGCTCCCGCGTGGGCTGCCGCCGGGAATTTTTCCCATGCTCCCGGGATCGGTTCCGCAGCCAGCGGGGCCCAGGGCAGGAGGAGAAAAAGCGCGCGAAATTTCATCGGCGGGGGGGAGGAAGGCCGGAGGAATCGATCCGCCGATACTTAGCCCTACCGAATAATCAGCATGGTTTCAAGATGGAAGTGTTTGAACCATAGGTTGCGAACCGCGCAGGGCGGGGGCGAATGCAGAGGAAGGCGCTGCCGGGCGCCCTCTCCGGCCGACCGCGGATGAACTCCCCGCCCCCGGGCAAACGGGGGGCGTTCGGTGCGCGCTGCCGCGCGGCAGAGAGGTTATTTGCTGACGTTGAAGCGGAATTCGATCACGTCCCCGTCTTTCACGACGTATTCCTTGCCTTCGATCCGGAGCTTGCCCGCTTCCTTGGCGGCGTGCTTGGAACCGGCGGCGACGAGATCGTCGTAGTGGACCACTTCCGCAGCGATGAAGCCGCGCTCGAAGTCCGTGTGGATCACCCCTGCGGCGGCGGGAGCCTTGTCGCCCTCGTGGATCGTCCAGGCGCGGGTTTCCTGCACGCCGGTGGTCAGGTAAGTGCGCAGGCCAAGCAGGTGGTAAACCGCGCGGATCAGCGCGGAGACGCCGGAATCCGCCACGCCCATGTCCTTCAGCAGTTCGGCGGCTTCCTCCGGGTCCAGATCGATGAGTTCTTCCTCGATCCGGGCGGAGATGACCACCGCTTCCGCGCCGTGGGCCTCCGCCGCGTAGGCGCGCACCTTCGCCACCATGGGGTGGGCATCCGGGTCCGCCTGGGCGGTGCCCAGTTCGTCTTCGGAGACGTTGCAGGCGAAGATCGTCCGCTTGTCGGAGAGCAGGAAGAAATCCTTCATCAGCTCCCGCTCCGCATCGCTCAGGGAGAGGGTCAGCGCCGGTTTGCCGTCGTTGAGGTGGGGCAGGAGCTTGTCGATCAGCTCCACTTCGGCCTTCGATTCCTTGTCGCCGCCCTTGGCCTTCTTCTCGCGGGAGACGCGGCGCTTCTCCATGGCGGCGATGTCCGCGAGAATCAGCTCGGCGTTGATGATCTCGATGTCGCGGATGGGGTCCACGCTGCCGAGCT
>CBFGVD010000397.1:0-3866 GCA_965651965.1 uncultured Verrucomicrobiaceae bacterium
CCTCGCGCGCCTTGGCCAGGTTCTTCCTGGCTGCGGCATGGTTCCGTTCGGAGGAAACGCGCGCGGCCCGTGCTTCCGCGGCCTGCCAGAGGCTCATCCCGGTGCCGCCGACCAAGGCGGCGGAGACCAGTCCGGCGGTGACGAAGGCCGCCTTGCTGCGCCGGGCGAACTTTGCGAACTGATAGCCCCAGGTCGGGGCGGCGGCACTTACCGGCTCCTGCCGCAGGTGGCGCTGCAGGTCCGCCGCCAGCGCCATGGCGGTCTCGTAGCGGCGGCGGCGGTCTTTCTCCAGCGCCTTCATCGCGATCCAATCCAGATCGCCCCTTAGCGCCCGTTTCAGCCGGGCGGGATCCGTGCCGCGGGCGCGGGCCGCCTCCCCGGCTTCGCCGGCGGCCGCCTGGAGCCGCGAACTGGGTTTGACCGCTTCCTGCTGGCGGATCCGCCTCAGGATTTCGTCATAGGAGCAGTTGCCCGGGTCCAGGGGCGGCTTGCCTGCCAGGAGTTCGTAGAGGATCGCCCCCAGCGAGTAAATGTCGCTGCGCGTGTCCACGTCCGTCGCGCTGCCCGTCTGTTCCGGGCTCATGTATTGCAGGGTGCCCATCGGCATTCCGGCCAAGGTCTGCATCAGGGTCGCATCCGGGTGCTCGCGGTTCGCGCCGAGCGCCTTGGAAATGCCGAAGTCGATCACCTTCGGTACCGCTTTCCCGTCCACCTCCGCGACCAGGATGTTCGAGGGCTTGAGATCCCGGTGCAGGATCGCCTTCTGGTGCGCGTGCTGTACGGCCTGGCAGACGGGAATGAAGAGCTCGAGCCGCTCGCGCAGGCCCAGGCCGCGGGAATCGCAGTAGGTGGTAAGCGGCTCGCCTTTCACCAGCTCCATCACGAAATAGGGCCGGTCGTCCGCGGTGGTCCCGGCATCCAGGACCGCCGCGATGTTCGGGTGATCCATGATCGCGAGCGCCTGGCTCTCCGCCTCGAAACGGGCGACGATTTCGCGGCTGTCCATGCCGCGCTTGATCAGCTTCAGCGCGACGTTGCGCCGGATGGGCTCGATCTGCTCCGCGCTCCAGACCGTGCCGAAACCGCCCTCTCCCAAGGGAGCAGCGAGCCGGTAATTCCCCACCAGCGAGCCGGGCTGGTCCGGCCGCCCCGGTCTGAGCCCCAGGCCGAGCAGGGCCTCCGCCGAGGCGAACGCCCCGGACGCTGCGGAGGAGGAAGAGTCGTCTGGCACGCTTTCCATCGAAGCACATCCCGAACCGCGGGAAAGACGTTTTCGAGTGGCAGGCCCGTTTCAGAAGGCGAAGCAATCGCACCCCGATCCCCACAAGCCCGGGAGCGGGGCGGCACCGGCCCTCTTTCCGGAGCCCGGCACGCCGCGCGGGGCCGGTGCCCTCCCGTCCCACAAGGGCGCGCCGTAGCCGCCGAAGGTTTTCACCGGCGACCACTCGGGCAGCACCGGCGGCGCGGGCGGATCGTATTCCTTGAAGGCTCCCGCAGCGTAAACGGGCTTCCCGTCCACCAGCGTGAGCACGGACTGGAGGTCCCGGATCCGATCCTCCGGCACCGCGAGATAGTCCTCGCTGGTCACCGCCAGATCCGCGAAGCGGCCCGGGGCGATCACGCCCTTGTCCGCCTCTTCCCCGGAGAACCAGGCGCTGCCCGCGGTGTAGAGGCGCAGGGCCTCCTCCCGGCTCATGCGGTTTTCTTCCGGATACAGTTCCAGACCGCCCAGGGTGCGGCCGCTCACGAGCCACCAGAGGGAATTGAAGGGATTGTAGTTCGCCACCCGCGTGGCATCCGTGCCCGCGCCCACCGGGATGACCCGCTCCAGCATCTTGCGGACGGGCGGGGTGCGCTCCGCGGCCTGCGCCCCGTAGCGGTCCACGAAATATTCCCCCTGGAAAGCCATGCGGTGCTGGATCGCGATGCCCCCGCCCAGCGCGGCCACCCGGTCCAGGTTCCGGTCGCCGATCGTTTCGCAGTGGTCCAGGAACCAGTGCAGGCCGCCGATGGGGAAATCCCGGTTCACCCCCTCGAAGACATCCAGGAAGCGAGTGATGCTCTCGTCATACGTCGCGTGCAGGCGGAAGGGCCAGCCGTTCGAGGCGAGGGCGCGGACGACTTCCTCCAGCTCGCTTTCCAGCGTGGCGGGCAGGTCGGGGCGCGGTTCCAGGAAGTCCTCGAAGTCCGCCGCGGAAAAAACCAGCATCTCGCCCGCGCCGTTCATGCGGAAAAAGGGGTCTCCCTCCCCCGGTTTCGTCATCTTCATCCAGCGGGCGAAGTCCTCCTTCTCTTGTTTCGGCTTCTGGGTGAAGAGATTGTAAGCGATCCTCACCGTCATCTCGCCGCGCCCGTGGAGCTGGCGGATGATTTCGTAGTCGTCCGGATAATTCTGGAAGCCGCCCCCGGCATCGATGCAGCTCGTCACGCCCAGGCGGTTCAGCTCGCGCATGAAGTGGCGCGTGGAGTTGAGCTGGTGTTCGGGCGGCAGCTTCGGACCCATGGCGAGCGTGGCGTACAGGATCATCGCGTTCGGGCGCGCGATCAGCAGACCGGTCGGGTTGCCGTGCTTGTCCCGCTGGATTTCCCCGCCGGGAGGGTCGGGCGTGTCCTTCGTATAGCCGCAGGCCCGCAGCGCGGCGCGATTCAGCAGTGCCCGGCAATACAGGTGCAGGATGAAGACCGGCGTGTCCGGCGCGGCTTCGTTCAGTTCGTCCAGCGTGGGCATCCGCCGCTCGATGAATTGGAACTCGCTCCAGGAGCCGACCACGCGGACCCACTGGCCCGGCGGCGTGGCATGCGCCTGGATCTTGAGCATCCGCAGCGCGTCGGCCAGGGAGGGCACCCCGTCCCAGCGCAGTTCCAGGTTGTAGTTCAAGCCGCCGCGGATGAGGTGCAGGTGGGAATCGTTCAGGCCGGGAATCACCCGGTGCCCCCGGAGGTCGATGACCTTCGTGTCCGGTCCGGCGGGGAAATTCGCCGCGTCGTCCACCGCGAGCACGCGGCCGTCCTTGATCGCCAGTTGGCTTGCCTCCGGCCGGGCCGGATCCAGCGTGGTGATCTTGCCGTTTTTGAGTATGAGATCGGGTGTGTTCATGATTGTGCGGGCGGATGATTCGGGAAAAGCCAGCGGCGGAACGCCTTCGTCAGCAGGGGCATCACCAGCCAGGTGAGGCAGGCCACCACCAGGCCGGTGACGACCACGTTCAGCGCCAGCGGGTGCCAGCCCGGAAGGAGCTTCCGGAACAAGGCGGGAAAGAGCGAGGTAAGGGGATATACACCCAGGAAGGTGATCGCCGCCATCTTCGGTTTCGGGGGCGGCGTGGCGTGCGGCCGGTCCGGCAGCGTGAACCAGCCGGAAAGCCCGCCGAGTTCCTGGATGTGGGGTTCTTCCTCCGTCAGGGCGCGAAGCCGGACCATCCATTCCTTGTAGGTCGCGGAGGCGGTGAAGGCTTTCCGGGCCGCGGTGTCGGCAAAACGGTCCACCACGGTGTATTCGCGGGGGTTCCCTTGTTCGGAACGCAGGATGTGGATGCCCCGGTTGCCGGGGAAGGCGAGCGCGAATGCGGTGAACTCCCGCATCGCGGCCTCGAAGGGTTCCTCGCAGCCAGGTTTCGTGCGGCGGCGCACGACGACGGTGATAGAAGGATCTTCAGGCGGCGGGGACATCGGGTGGCAAAGGGGTCTTCTCCCATGCTTGGGAAACCTGGCCCGGGTGTGACTCAAAAAGCATGGCGGAAGCTCGTTTGGAAGTAGTCCACGTCTTCCCCGCCGATGTCGTTCAGCGCCGGTCCGGATTCATGGCGGGTGTAGCCCAGGAAGAGCGTGGTCGCCAGGCCCGACATGGTGAAGATGTTGATGTACTC
>CBFGVD010000398.1:0-3863 GCA_965651965.1 uncultured Verrucomicrobiaceae bacterium
GCAGAAATAGCACGAGGACCAGGAGACAGCTTCCTGCCCCCAGGTATCTCCTCGCGCTTCTCCGGTTCATCGGATCCCGTTATCAACAGCATCTCGGATTTTGCAAGCGGGCTCTGCAGCGAGCCGTTCGCGAGATTCTCCGGGGCCCGGTTCCCGTCCGGCGGGCGGCAGGCCCCCGCCCGCCGCTTGTGAAAAATTTCACAAACGGGCTTGAGAGCGGGCCGGGGGAGGGGCATCGTCCCGGCGCACGACCATGGTCAGCGATTCCCTTCAGACCGCCCATGCGGCCTACGATTCCAAGATCGAAGGCAACATCATCTTCACGCGCGTGGATGCCGCGATGAACTGGATGCGCAAGAACTCCATGTGGCCGATGCCCATGGGCCTCGCCTGTTGCGCCATCGAGATGATGGCCGCCGCGTGCAGCCGCTTCGACCTCAGCCGCTTCGGCGCGGAGGTGATGCGCTTTTCCCCGCGCCAGGCGGACGTGATGATCGTGGCCGGCACGGTGACCTACAAGATGGCCCTGGCGGTAAAGCGCATCTGGGACCAGATGCCGGAGCCGAAGTGGTGCATCGCCATGGGAGCCTGCGCCTCCTCCGGCGGGATGTACCGCTCCTACGCGGTGCTCCAGGGCATCGACCGCCTGATCCCGGTGGACGTTTACATTTCCGGCTGCCCGCCGCGGCCCGAGGCGCTCATCGAGGGCCTGATGAAACTCCAGGCGAAGATCGAGGCCGATCCCGCCTTGCAGAACCAGAAGAAGGAATTCCTGGAAGACCTCGCCTGATTTCCCATGTCCGCCGCGAACGACATCGAGACGCTTTCCGCGAAGTTCGGCGACAAGGTCGTCGAAACCAAGGAATTCCGGGGCGAGCACACCCTTTCCGTGAAGCTGGAAGCCCTGCACGAGGTGCTGGCCGCGGCGAAGAAGGAGCTGGGCTACGAGATGATCATCGACATCTCCAGCCTGGATCACTTCGGCGAGGACCCTCGTTTCGAGATGGTCTATGAACTCGTGACCGTGGACGATTCCAAGCACCTGCGCGTAAAAGCGAAAGTCGCGGAGGACGAGGAAGTCCCGACCTGCACCGATCTCTGGGCGGGTGCCGATTGGCACGAACGCGAGGTGTACGACATGATGGGCATCCGCTTCAGCGGGCACCCGAATCTCAAGCGCATCCTGATGTGGGAGGGCTACCCCTTCTACCCGCTGCGGAAGGATTTCCCGCTGGCCGGCCGGCCGAGCGAAATGCCGGACGTCGCCTTCACCGGCATCGCCCCGCTGGAGGGCGGCCCTTTTGTTACCTGCGCGGGCACGAATGATTCCGTGAAGCGCGAGCCGCGCGCCCGCGTGGTGAAGTAAGCTGGCCTAGCCACGCATTTTCCCCTCTCCCGACCCGCTTCCGCCATGCATGCTCCCCCCGTGAAACCAGGGGGCGGCGCGCGCTGGCGCTGGATGCTGCAGGATCTGCTGGCCTCCAGGGCGAGCTGGCTGCTGGCCTTGTCCTTCGCGGCGGTTTACATCGCGACGGATTCCCTGCCGGAAGATGTCCGGCACACCGTCCATGCGACTTTCGGGCTATCCCGGCAGGACCTGCTGGCGGGTAAAATCTGGCAGATTTTCACACATCCCTTCCTGCACGGGAACGAGATCCATCTGATGGTCAACGCGCTGGGCCTGCTGCTGATCGGCCCGCGGGTGGAGCGGATCTACGGGGCCGCGGCGGTGCTGAAGGTCTTTTTGGCCGGAGTGGTGGCCGGCGGCATCTTCCACGTGCTGCTCTCCGCGCCACGGCATGCGGAATTCCACCTGGTGGGGGCGTCGGGTGGTCTGACCGCGCTGCTCCTCTGGTTGACCACCGTTTCGCCGGATTCCCGAATGCGGCCGATTCCCGTGTCCGGGAAGAACTTGGGCCGGGGCATCCTGCTGGCGGAGGCGGGCTTCCTGCTCGCCGCCTGGGTCGCCCCGGATTCCGGTTTTCAGGTGGTCTCGCACGCCTGCCACCTCGGCGGCGGACTGGCGGGCTGGTGGCTGGGGCGCCGGCTCCTGCGGCCCCGCGTGACCCTGGGGGATCTGCAAAAAGACCGCGCCCGGCGGGAGGGAGGATTTCCGGAAGCACCGCTCAGCGCGCGAGAAAATGCTCAGCCTCCGCCCGGAACCCCGGATTCTTGATCGCCGCGGCCCAGCGCGCCGCCGCCTCGGGATCCAGCGTGGCGGCATGCTCGACGAGGTACCTCGCCGTCATGTCCCGGAGCGGGTGGGACTCGTTCTGCACCAGCCATTCCGCGACGTTGTTGATCGTCCGCCGGGTCGAGGTCTTTACCGCGTTTCCCACCATGCCGCGCATCTGCCGCTCGTCCACTTCGGGGCGGGCTTCCTGCAATTTGGCGGCGAGCTCGATGGTCCGGCCCGGGCGGGTGGGGGAAAGATTCCGCACCGCCACGTTGAAGGCCCCTTCGCTGACATAGGGAAGGTTCGCCGGATCGAGCAGGATGGCTTCCACGGCGGCGGGGTCTTCCGCGGACAATTGCCCGAGCCGCCATGCCATCTTGTTGAAGGCGGGCTGCAAGGGGATGCTCCCGGATTCCTCTTTCGTCCGGGCGGAGAACCAGTCGAAGAGCCCGTCCAGGCCCTCTTCGCGGTGGACCGATTCGACCAGCGGATCGATGCCGGCGGATCTGGCATGCTCCGGCAATTCGGCGAAAAGGCGGGCGGCCATCGACGGGTTGTCCGCGATCGCCCCGTGATACCAGGACATCACGAGCGAGTTTTTGACGCTTCCGTCCGGGAGCGCGTCGATCCAAGCCTTCGCCTCCCACGGGGCGGCGCTGGCCCAGCCCCGCATGAGACTGTGGTGGTTCTTGCCCAGGGAGCCGTCGGGCCCCTCGGGAAGGTCGGATTCGAGCGCCTTCGCTCCGAGAAGCTGGCCCTTCCGGAAATGAAGCAGTTGGAAATCCCCGGGGAGGGAACCTCCGAGAACGTACCACCGGTCCACATCCGCCTCCACCGCCTCCAGATCCCCGGCCTCCAGACCGAGGACAAAATCCGCCCAGGCCGCATTCCGGGCCACGGTGTCCGTGATCGACATGATGCTGCGGAACGGATTGGACCGGGCCTCCCCGCTTTGGACGTCCCCGGCAGTGCCGGGCTTGCCGGATGCCCCCGCCGTATATCGCCAGATCACGGACCGCTTTCCGGAGACGGCAGCGGCTTCCCGGCCTTCCGGCACCGGTTCTCCCGCGGCCGGGTTCCGGCGGCCCGCAAGAAATCCCGCGGCGAAAGCAGCCGTGATGGCGAGGAGACAGCAGAGGATGGCGGGCTTCTTTCCCATGGGAGGCGGCGGTGCAGAACGGACAGGGTTTCCGCTCCGATATCACACAAGCCCGCGGCTTCCCCGGGGTCGAGGCGAAAATGAGGGGCGCCTTGCTTCGGAAGGTAGCGGCCTGGAGAGGGCTGGCCGCGGTCCGCAGCGCGGCATCAAGCTCCCGCGGACTACTCCTGCACGACCCGCAGGCGGATGAATCCCTTGCCCGCGTCCTCGACCGGAATTTCCCGGTACCAGGTGAAGACCTCGAATTCTCCGTCGTCCACCGGCGGGCCGGCCTGGATGATTCCCTCCGCGGCTTCCGGGGTGCCGAGTTCCGCCAGGGTGGCGGCGGTCTCCGGGATCAGGATCACGCCCGGCCTTTCCTTGCGGATGCGGGCGCTGATGGAAAGGTAGGTTTTCCCGTCCGCCAGGCCCAGCTCGCTCGCCTCAAGGCGCGCGGCGGAGGGAAGGCTATCGCCGCCCGTGGGGACCAGCGCGTCGGTGCCGAAAAGCCACTCGACGAGGTTGGCGAGCCCGTCCCCGTCCGCATCG
>CBFGVD010000399.1:0-3860 GCA_965651965.1 uncultured Verrucomicrobiaceae bacterium
CAGCCTCAGATAGCCCGCGGCCTGTTCCTTGTCATCCTCGTCCGCATCCGTGTCCGCCAGGGTGCGGTGGAAATTCGCCCACAGGGCCGGGATGGAATCATGATCGTGGGTGGAGTAGGTGGCGAAGGAACATTCCGGCAGGTCCTCCGGCGGGATCACGCGGCCCTCCGCATCCTCGTCCCAGTGGGGGATGCGGAAGCCGGCGATATCCAGGGAGGCGAGGTGCGGGCGCACGTAGTCCGGCACGCTGCCCAGGTCCTCCCCCACCACTGCGGCGTCTCCGGCGGCCTCCCGGGCCATCCGCAGGCGCAGATCCCCCTCCGCGAGGTTGGCGGCCTTGTGGGCGGGGGTATCGTCCGGGCGCGGCTCCCAGCGTGGCAGGCGGCCGCCGCACAGGCGGGCGGCCTCGGCGGGACCCAGGGGCAGGAATTCCGCATTCCGCTGCGGCTGCCAGGGAAAGGAGTAGATGCGATAGAAGCCGAGCACGTGATCGATGCGGAAGATGTGGAAAATGTCCACCAGCTTGGCGATGCGCTGCCGCCACCAGGGGAAGCCCGCGGCCTGCATGCGATCCCAGCGGTAGAGCGGGATGCCCCAGTTCTGCCCCCATTTGCGGATGAAGAGGTCGTGCTTGAAAACGAGCTCCGGCGGGGCGCCGCCGCAGTTCTCCAGGTCGAAGTCCTCCCGGCCGAAGAAAACATCCGCCGAATAGCGGCTCACGCCGATGGGGATATCCCCCATGAGCTGCACGCCCCGGTCATCCGCATGGGCGCGGACGGCTCGCCACTGGCGGAAGCAGAGCCACTGGACCCAGGCATGGAATTCCAGGCGCTCCTCCACGGCAGCGGGTGTCCGGGCGCGTTCCGCGTCCAGATGGGCGAGTGCGCCTTCCACCGTGCGCCATGCCTCCGGCCAGTAGTCCCAGGCCTCGCTGCCGCCGGCTTGCTCCATCAGCCAGCGGTAGATGCAGTAGTCCCCCAGCCAGGCGGCCTCTTCCCGGCGGAAGCGGTAGAAGGCCACATCCCCCGGCCCCTCGCGGAAGCGGGCCCAGGCCTTTTCCAGCAGGGCGCGTTTCACCCGCCGCACGGCCGGATAGTCCACCCGCGGCGCGGTGCGGCTGGCGCCCAGTTCCGCGCGCGCGTGCTCCAGATCGGCCGCCTCCAGCCCGGGAATCTCCCGCGGGGCGAAACTGAGGTAGAGCGGCTCCAGCGCGACGGAGGAAATCGCATTGTAGGGGCTATCGTCCCCCCCCGTCTCGTTCAGCGGCAGGAGCTGCAGGAAGCCGATGCCATGGCGGGCGCAGCGGTCGATCCACAAGCGTATGGAACGCGTGTCGCCGATGCCGAGGTCATCCTCGTGCCGGGGAGTGAAGGCGGGAAGGAGGAGACCGGCGAGACGCACAGGCATGCGGCGGAAGCTGCCACGGCGGGCGGAAGGCGATCCAGCACGAAGCGGGCCTCGTTTCGGGGCACACCGGGTTTTCGGGACCGGGATGGATAGGATGAATGGGATATTTCGCGTCCACCTGAGCGGTTTCTCCGCGTTCCCATCCTATTCATCCCACCCATCCTGGTCCCAACGGGAACCCGCGGCTCTTCGAGCTTCCCCGATGTCCAATGGGGAAGCCCTGCCGGAAACTGGCGGTTTTTACCCTTTTCGTCCGGTATGATCCCGCCATCCTGCCGCCCCCATGACGTGCGACTTCCTGGTGATCGGCGCGGGCATCGCCGGTCTCTCCTTTGCGATCCGGGCGGCGGCCCACGGCTCGGTGGTGGTGCTGACGAAGGGCACGGCCTATGATTCCAATACCGCGTGGGCCCAGGGCGGCCTGGCCTCCGTGCTGCCGGAAGGCCTGCGGGACGAGGGCGATTCCGTGGAACTCCACGTCGCCGACACGCTGGATGCCGGTGCCGGGCTGTGCCGGGAAGACGTGGTGCGGACCATCGTTTCCGAAGGGGCCTCCACCGTGGAAGACCTGACCGCCCACGGAGTGAATTTCGACAAGGCCGACGGCCACTACGCGCTGGGGAAGGAAGGCGGGCACTCCAAGCGGCGCATCCTCCACGCCCGGGACACCACCGGCAGGGAAATCGCGGAATCGCTGGTGGAAACCGCGCGACGCACGCCGAATCTCACCCTGCTGGAGCACCACTTCAGCATCGATCTCATCACCACCGGCAAGCTGGGCTCCGTGACGGACGACCGGGTGCTGGGGGCCTACGTGCTGGAAAAGGCCACCGGGGAAGTGAAAATTTTCCGCTCCGACCGCGTGCTGCTGGCCACGGGCGGCTGCGGGAAGGTCTATCTCTATACCACCAATCCGGACTCCGCCACCGGGGACGGCGTGGCCATGGCCTGGCGGGCCGGGGCCAGCGTGGCGAACATGGAGTTCATCCAGTTCCACCCCACCTGCTTCTATAATCCCGGTGCGACCGGCCCGGAAGCCCGCTCCTTCCTGGTCAGCGAGGCGGTCCGCGGCGAGGGCGGCATCCTGATCAACGCACGCGGGGAGGATTTCACGAAAAAGGCCGACCCGCGCGGCTCGCTCGCCCCGCGCGACATCGTGGCGCGGGCGATCGACCGGGAAATCAAGAAAACCGGCGCGCCCTGCGTGTATCTGGACGTGACGCACAAGCCCGCGGGCTTCATGCGGGAGCGCTTCCCCTTCATTTACGAGAAGCTCCAAGGCTACGGCCTGGATTGCGAAAAGCAGCCGATCCCGGTGGTGCCGGCGGCGCACTACCAGTGCGGCGGGGTGGTCACGGACGTGAACGGGAAGACGACGATCCGCGGTCTCTACGCCATCGGGGAAGCGGCCTGCACCGGCTTGCACGGCGCGAACCGCCTGGCCTCGAATTCCCTGCTGGAGGGCAATGTCATCGCCCGCCGGGCGCTGGAGGACATCCTGCACCGCTACGGCGTGGACAAGCACCCGGAGGCCCCGGAGATCCCGGAATGGCATCACGGGGACGTGGCCGTGCCGGACGAACTCGTGGTGATCTACCACAATTGGGACGAGCTGCGCCGCCTGATGTGGGATTACGTTTCAATCGTCCGCACGGACAACCGCTTGCGCCGCGCGGCCACGCGATTGCGGAATTTGAAGAAGGAGGTGCGGGAGTTTTACTGGGGCCACCGTGTCACCGCGGACATTCTGGAGTTGCGGAATCTGGTCGCGGTCGCTTCCCTCGTCGTGGATTGCGCGATCCGGCGCCGGGAATCGAGGGGCTTGCATCATACGCTAGACTACCCGGGCCCGGACGAAAGATTTCTCAGGGATACCGTCCTCCGGCGGTTTTAATAACGAGACTGAACGATGGGAAGACCCGCAGCAGCACCGAGCGAAACAAGGCCCGCCCCCCGGAGCCCCGGCAGGCTGGCCCGGCTCTGTGTCCCCGCTTTTCTGGCGCTTCCCCTGTCCGCGCAGGCTCAGACGGCGACGGCCTCCAACGCGCTGCCGCGGGTGGTGATCCCGACCTCGAACCGCATCACGGCCCCGGTCCGCCCGGTACAGCCGGGACTGGGTGCCATTTACCCGTGGCGGACCAATATCACCGCCACCGTCTTCTGGATCGGCGAGCAGCCGACCCAGAACAACCCGACGCCGAACCACAAGTCCTCCTGGGACCAAGCCTGGGCGGAGAATTTCGGCGGCTACGACGACCCCGATCCCTCCGCGCGAATCGCGAACCACGCGACGAACGAATTCCGGCCGAAGCGTTTCACCCCGCAACTCAATCCCTTCTATGTCGCCCTGCCCTACAACGATGTGCAGGGCTGGGGCCGCCACAAGCCGGAAGCGGCGAAGGTGATCCCCTGGTTTTCCCGCATGCGCCCGGCCCCCGGCAAGACGGTGCTGA
>CBFGVD010000400.1:0-3856 GCA_965651965.1 uncultured Verrucomicrobiaceae bacterium
GGCGGCGGGGACCGCACGGATGCGAACCGCGAACGCCGCAAGCGCCGCCGCAAGCGCCGCCGCGAACGCGAGCGTGAGGCACGGCAGGGCGGTGCGGAAGGAAGCGAAACTCCGGCCGCGGAGAAGCAGCAGCGCCCCGAACGTGCGGAGCGCGAGCCCGCCGAGAAGCCCCAGGCTTTCACCGGCCCCAAAGTGGAGGTCAACGGCATGCTGGAACTCGCGCCGAAGGGATTCGGCTTCCTGCGCGTGCCTTCCAAGAATTTCGAACAAGCCCGGGACGATGTCTTCGTTTCCCCGGAAATGGTGCGCCGCAACGGCCTGCGCCCCGGTGTCTGGATCCACGGGCTCGCCCAGGATGGCCCGCGCGGCCAGCAACTGGTGGAACTGACCACGATCAACGACCTGACGCCGGACGAGGCGAAACGCTTGCCTTCTTTCGAGGAACTCAAGGCGGTGAACCCGAACAAGCGCATCAGCCTGGAGACCACCAAGGACCGCTTCACCACCCGCGTGCTCGACCTGATGGCCCCGGTGGGCCGCGGCCAGCGCGGGCTGATCGTCTCCCCGCCGCGCTCCGGCAAGACCACGTTGCTGCTGCACATCGCGGAAGCCGTGCGCGAACTGCACGAGGAGACCATCCACCTGATGGTTCTGCTCGTGGACGAGCGGCCTGAGGAGGTGACCGAGTTCCGCCGCGTGCTGCCCGGTGCGGAGATCTATGCCAGCTCGAACGACGAGGGCGCGCGCAGCCACTGCCGCATCGCGGAAATGTGCATCGAACGCGCCAAACGCCTCGTGGAGGCGGGGAAGCATGTCTTCCTGCTGATGGATTCCATCACCCGCCTGGCGCGCGCCTACAATGGCGGGATGCGCCAGAAGGGCAGGGGAATCGGCTCCGGCGGCATCACGGTGGGCGCGCTTGAGGTGCCGCGCCGCCTTTTTGCCGCCGCGCGGAATACCCGGGAGGCAGGCTCCCTCACCATCCTGGCCACCGCCTTGATCCAGACGAACAGCCGCGCGGATGAAGCGATTTTCCAGGAGTTCAAGGGCACCGGGAACATGGAACTCGTGCTCGATCGCAAGATCGCCGAGAATTACATCTATCCCGCCGTGGATATCTTCAAATCCGGCACCCGCCGGGAGGAGTTGCTGCTGCCGGAACACATGCTTCACAAGATCCACCTGATCCGCCGCGGGCTCTCCGGCCACCGGCCGGTGGAGGCGATGGAACGGCTGCTCTACTTCCTGAAGAAATTCCCGAATAATCCCCAGATGCTGCTGGAGATCAAAGGCTGAAAGGCCGAAAATCCTTCGGCCGGCGCCGGGTCATCTGCCTTGCCCGGGATAAAATGGAGGCCCGCCCCGCGGCGAGCCTCCATGAATTCATGGCGCATTCTCCGGCTCAGTAGCGCAGGCGGTAGAAATGGCGGTCGCCGTCCGCAGGCGCATAGGGCGCGGTCGCGGCCGGCACGTCGTTCCATTCGATCAAGTCGTCCGATTCCTGCAGGATGCCGCCCGCCCAAGCGAGCGTCGTTACCCCGTCCGGCCGGCTGATGGTCAGCGGAGCTTCGCCCACACCGGCGAAGAAATGCGCCCGGACTTTCTCCGCGGAGAGCCCTGTATTGTAGATCGCCGCGTCGGTGATTGCGCCGCTGAAGACGCGGGCTTCGCCCGGGTTCTGATCGGAGGGGAAGCCGGCACCGTACTTCCAACGGCCCCGGGCGCCCACGGCCCAGTTCGCATTGTCCACCTGCACGGGGCCGCTAGCATCCGCGGCGGTCGCCACTTCGCTGCCATTGCGGTAGAGCTTCCACTCGCCGCCGCTCCAGGTGCCTGCCAGGTGGACCCAGGCGCTGCCGCCGAGGTCTTCCGCGGGGATCGGGGAAGATGCCTTGCGGCTCACCCCGTTCTCGTGGGTGCCCACCTCGTAGTTGCCGTTCTCGATCCGCAGGAACACCTCGCGCGTGAAGTCGTGGTTCGCGCCGTGGGAAATGATGTTGGCGACCGCATTCGGCTGGCTTGCGGCAGGCTGGATCCATGCTTCCAAGGTCAGAGGACCGGTGAAATTCAAGCCCGCGGGATTGCGGACCTCCAGGTAGGTGTTCCCGCCGTTGAAATGGCTAGCCGCCGTCTCCTCGTCGAAGCCCTTGTAGGCAGGCGGGCGCGGTCCGTCCACGGGCTGCGCGGCATTTACCAGCACCGCATCCGCGGCTGCGGCCAGCGTCCCGGCATTTTCCGCGGTGGTTTTTTCCGCCTCGTTCATCCGGTAGTAGGCCACGGGACCGTGGGACTCGATCAGGTCCTCATAGGGCATCGCCGGCGTGGCGCTCGTGCCGTTGGTGTGGTGGGCCGCCACTTGGGACGGCGTCAAAACCTTGTCGTAGAAGGCCACCTCGTCCATATCCCCCTCGAAGGGATTTTCGGTGCCGTTGGGGAAGCCGCCCAGGCTGGGGACAATGGTGCCCGGGTTCGGCGCATACATTTCCCCCGGTGCCGCCGTCTGGGTGGCTACCGCGGCCCCGTTCACATAGATCACCGCCGTTTGCGTGGTGTGGTCGAAGGTGACGACGAAGTGCTGCCATTGCCCCACGGTATAGCCGCCCGCGCCGCTGCCGGAATTGAGGTTGATGATGGCATTGTTGCCGACGCCGTTATAGGCCCGGAAATTCCAGCCGAAGGCCCCGGAGCCGGCATTGGAGGCGCGCTGCCAGATCACCCACCCGGTGCGGTTTAAGCCGGGATCGTGGTTCTTCACGGGGCACTGTGCGTTACCGGCACCTTCCGCCGTCGGCCGCAGCCAAGCCTCCCAGGAAAAGCTTTCCGTATTGAGTTCCGGCACGTTCGGCAGCAGGGTGGCGTAATTCCCGTCCGTGGAGTTCTTGTCGATCCGGTCGTAGCGGATCGCCGTGTCCCCGCCCGCGGCCAAGGCACCCGGGACCTGGTGGGTAACCCCGGGGAAATGCACGCCATTCCCGGCGGAGCCGAGGCTGCCTTCGTTCATCGCCACGGCGAGCCACGGATCCTTCTCGTCCATGCGCAGATGGAGGATGGCACCGTCCGCCTCCACCAGGGAAGCGTAGCTTTGTTCCGGCAATGAGTTGTAGGCGTTCTGAACGTGCTCGGAGATTTGGTTCTCCGTCAGGGCGTGGGGATAGAAGGCCACCTCGTCCACCGCGCCGGTGAAGGGGTTGTCGCCCTCGTCGTTCGCGCTGTAGGAACCGATGCCGAAGGGGGCCAGCATGTTCGGGCTATAGACCACGCCGGACTGCGGCTCGCCGACTTGCAGGCCATCCACGTAAAAGGTCACCGTGCCCGTCCCCGGCCCGGTATTGCCATCCCACACGATCGCCACGTGGGACCACCCGTTCACCACATAATTGCCGCCGGTGATATTGACGGACGTGTTCTCGTCGATCCCGTTGTACATCCGGAGATTCCAGCCGAAGCCGTTGGCCGGGGGCTCGGGATCGGAAGAGAGCGCTACGGAAGCCCTCTGGAAGAGCACCCAGCCATGGCGCGGCCCGCCGGACGGGGATTGGCGATTGTAGAGCGGTGCCTGTGCATTCGCCAGACCCTCGATGTCGGGTCGGAGCCAGGCCTCGATGGTGAAATCCCCGGAGGCCGGCGGGTTCAGATCCGCGTTGTAGGGGATGAGGGTTCGCGAGTTGCCGTTGTAGCCGTTGGCCGGATTCGGCTCCGCGGCGAGCGCGCCGGGAAGCTGGTGCTCCACGTTCAGATGGCTGCCGTCGAGCGTCGCGCCGGCACTGCCGCTGTTGACAGCCGTGTCCGGCGGGGCGGGGGTTCCCAGCGGGTAGTAGGCCAGCGGGGAATCGGCCAGGACGGCCGCGGCATACGA
>CBFGVD010000401.1:0-3834 GCA_965651965.1 uncultured Verrucomicrobiaceae bacterium
GTCCTCCCCGCCGCCGGGCAGGAAGGCATGCGCGGGCACGATCTGCCGGGTGCCGCCGGGCGGGGTCCAGAAGAGCCGCACGTAGGCCTCCCCGCCCTGCTCGCGGTATTTCGCCTGGAGCGGCACCGGCTTGCCCGCTTCCAGGGCGATCTTGCCCAGGTTCCCGTCCCCGTAATCCGCGCGCAGGGCGCGGCGGTCGCCGATGCGCAGTTCCAGCTCATCGTCCACCTCGGCGGAAAAGACATACTCCCCGTCCGCCGGGGGCAGCAGCAGGCCGCGCCACTCCACGGTGAAATGGTCCTCCGGGAGGCGCTTGTCCGGCTTCCCGCCGCCCCAGCGCAGGTCGATGCCCGGCTCCACCCGGCCGAGCACGGGCCGGCCGCGCCAGCCGTCGTTCGCGTAATACGAGGCCGCGAGCCCGCCGGTGCTGCCGTGCAGGGCCAGGGAGGGGCTCCACGCGGAGGCCGTATTCAGCTCCGCCCCGCTCCCCGCGGCCCAGGCCACCAGCTCGTGGACCAGGGGGACGAAGGAGCGGAGCGCGGGGAGATTCCCCGCCCGGGCGTCGAAGGCGCAGGTAGCGAGCAAAGTACGACCGCTGCCGTAGTTCTTCGCCGCCAGGAAGGTGTCGCCGTTCAGGAAAGCGGCTGCCTCCGCGCCCCCGGTGCCCACCCCGGTCTTCCGCCAGCGGGTCACCTTCGCCGCGGCGAGGTCGGAATCCTTCCCCTCGCGGAAGATCGCCAGGGATTCGTGCTGGAAAGTCGCCGGAGCCGGGGAGACGCCCTCCGCATCCGCCGCCATCTCCCCCAGCGGCAGCGGGAGCAGCGGGCCTTCGCCGCCCTTCCAGCCGTTGTAGAAATCCGGCTCCGCGCGCGGCCCGGCGATGACGAGCAGGCCCGCGCCCTCCGAAACGCGGCGGGCGAGTTTCGCGGCGATCCTTTCCGGCAGCCGCGGCACGTCCGCCAGCACGATGGCCGCGCGGCCGTCCAGATCGTCTTCCCGCAGCTCGGGCGCGGGGATCAGCTCCGGGTTCATCAGGTAGGCTTCCCCCGCCCCGCGACCGCGGCGGAGCGCCGGGGAGGGTGCCAGCGCCAGGGCGGAGTAGCCCGCCGCGCGCTCGAAGAAGGACCCCGCCGGGTTCCCGTCCACCAGCAGCACCGGCAGGCGGTCGCGGACATGGACCACCCGCTCCGCCCGGTCGTCCGCGGCCAGGTCGTCGCCGCCGGCGATCCGCGCGGCCAGGACCTGCGGCCCGGGCCGGGTGAAGCGGTGGCGGAATTCCACCGTCTCCCTGGCCCCGGCGAGGAGCAGGCCGACCGGCTTTTCCCCGATCTTCACGCCGTCCACCTCGCAGGAAACCGGGCCGGGCGTGACCGGCTCCGTGCCGGTGTTTTCCACCGTCACGCGCAGCGCGGCCTCGCGGTCCGTGCCGACCACGCGGCGGGAAAGCGCGATCTCCGGCAGCGCCGCATTCCGCAGGGCGGCGGGCGCTCCGTAGTCCCGGAGCAGGAGCTTCGGCTTCGCGGGCATGGCCTCCCAGGCCCCGGCCAGGCCGTCCCAGGCGTTCGGATTGTCGAAGCGCCAGCCGCCGCGCTGGGCATCGGTGAAAACGACGATCTCCTTGGAGGCATTCGTGCCTTCCGCCAGGCCCAGGGTGGCCACGCCGAGCGCCTCGTGCGCGCCGAAGGAGCCGCCCAGCGGTTTCAGCGAATCCAGCACGCCCAGCACATCCGCGCGATGGGTCAGCGGCGCGGCGGTCTTCGCCTCCGGCGCGGGGCCGCCCAGCACCACCAGGAAGGCCGTGCCGCGCGGGGCAGCCTTCACAAGCTGCTTCGCCTCCTCCACGGCCCGGGAGAAAACCGTGCGGCCATCCTGCGACAGCTCCATCGAGGCGGAAGCGTCGATCACCAGCGCCACGTCCCGCCTGCCGCTCGCCTCGAAGCGTTTCAGGTTCAGCGCGCGCTCCAGGAAGACCAGCCCGGCGGCGGCGAGCAGCAGCAGCACGGAGGCCAGGCGCAGCACCCAGCGGGCCCTGCCCGCCAGCACGAAGGAGGCGCCGAGCATGGCGATCCCGGCCAGGGCGGCGGGCAGCACGAAGAGCCAGGGCACGCTGGAATCCGGCGGCACGAAAGGCCGGGCGAGCGCCAGCGCCAGCAGCGCCAGCAGCAGGCAGCGCGCGGCCATCAGCAGCAGGTCCTCCCACTCCATCTTCCGGCGGCGGACCGCCACGGTATCGAAGAGAAAGCGCATCGCCCCCCAATCGACCGGCTTCGCCGCCTGCCTGCGGACGAGGTGGATGAGGATCGGGATGGAGACTCCCGCCAGGCCCGCCAGCAACCATGGATTGAGGAACAGCATTTACTTCCGCCCTCCCAGGTAGCGCAGCAGGGTCTCCCGCAGCGGGACTTTCGTATTCACCGGCACGTAATCCGCGCGGAGCCTGCCGCAAGCGGCATCGATTTGCTTCACGAACGCGCGCATCCTTTCCAGATAGGCCGCCCGCACCGCCCGGGGGTCGATCCGCAGCATCTCCTCCACCCCTTCGAGATCCCGGAAGCGCTGGAAATTCTTGAAGGGAAAGGTCAGCTCCTCCTCCGCGAGGAGGTGGAAGACCACCAGCTCGTGCTGGCGGAAATCGAAGTGGTGCAGGGCTTCGACGATCCGCGCGGGGTCGTCGAAGAGATCGCTGACGAGGACGACCAGCCCGCGCTTCGGGATGCGCTCCGCCACGCCGTGCAGCACGCCGCCGGCATCCGTATCCGCCCCGGCCTCCGTGGCGTGGAGCTCCTCCAGGATCCGGCGCACCTGGCTCGGGCGGCTGCCCGCGCGGATGAAGCCGCGGACTTCCCTGTCGAAGGTGACCAGCCCGGCGGCATCGCCTTGCTTGATGAAAAGATAGGCCAGCGCCGCGGCCAGGTGCTTCGCGTATTCCAGCTTGGAGAGCGGGTTGCCGCCGATCTCCGCCGCGGAGTCGCCGGTGTATTTCATCGAGCCGGAAACATCCACGGCCAGGGTGGCGCGGAGGTTCGTTTCCTCGATGTACTGGCGGATCACGTTGCGGTCGCTCTTCGCGATCACGCGCCAGTCCAGATCCTTCGGGTCGTCGCCGGGGACATATTCGCGGTGCTCGGCGAATTCCACCGAGAAGCCCTTGTCCGGGGAGCTGTGGCGGCCGGTGAGGGTGCCCTGCATGCGGCGGCGGGCATACCACTCCAGGCGGCGCATCGCGCCCATGGTCTCCGGCGGCAGGAGCCGCATGCACTCGGGCAGTTTCAGGGAATCGCTCATGCGGGGGAGATGCGGGCGCGGCTCAGACGACCAGGGCTTCCTTCGGCGCCAGCACCTCCAGCAGCCGCCGGATCACCTCGTCGCTGGTCACTCCGGCGGCCTCGGCATTGAAGGTGGTGAGCACGCGGTGGCGCAGCACGGGGACGGCCACGGCGGCGACATCCCCCGTGGTGGCATGGAAGCGGCCGCGAAGCACGGCGTGGGCCTTCGCCGCGGAAACGAGGCAGATCCCCGCGCGCGGCCCCGCCCCCCAGCCGACCATTTCCTTCACGAAATCCGGCGCGGAGGCGTCCTTCGGACGGGTGGCGCGTGCCAGGCGGGCGGCGAAGTCGATCACATGATCCCCCACCGGCACGCGCTTCACCACCTGCTGGAGGCGCAGGATTTCCTCCGCATTCATCAGCGGGGAGATGTGCGCCTCCCCCGGGCCGGTCACGCGGCGGATGATCTCCCGTTCCTCTTCCTCGTCCGGATAATCAACGACGATGTTGAAGAGGAAGCGGTCGAGCTGGGCCTCCGGCAGCGGGTAGGTGCCCTCCTGCTCGATCG
>CBFGVD010000402.1:0-3825 GCA_965651965.1 uncultured Verrucomicrobiaceae bacterium
GAAGCGGAAGACGCATCCCTGGTCCGGCAGTTCATAGTGCTTGCCCTCCCGCGTGGTCAGATTCATGCCGCGGTCCCCCAGGGTGCCGTAGATGCGGCCGTCCGGCCCGAGCGCGAAGCCGTTCAGGTCGTGGCCGGAGAAGGACACGCGCGCGCCGAAGCCGTCGAAGAGCACTTCCCGCTCGCCAGGCTTGTCCGCCTTGCCGTCGCCGTCCTTGTCCCGCAGCGCCCAGATCTTCGGGATGCAGGCCAGATAGACCGTACCCTCGTACTCGAAGACGCCCGCCGCGGGGCCGTCCACCACCTCGTTGAAGCCCTGGGCGAAGACGCGAGTCTCTGCGGACTTCCCGTCCTCCCCGGGTTTGGAGAGCAGACGCACGACTTCCTCCACCTCGGTCAGGAATTTCTTCGAGCTCTTCGGTTCCTTGTCGTACCATTTCTCGTGCATTTTCAACCGGTCCTCCACGCTGCGGGAGGCGATGTCATCCAGGTACCAGTACAAGTGATCCCGGTTGTCCGGCACGCCGTGGCGGAAGCGGTGGGTTTCCGAAACGTAAATTTCACCCTTGGGACCGAAGGCCAGGGCGGTGGGCGAGGTCACCTTGCCGTTCTTGTAATCGGCCACGATGGTCGCCTTCGTCCCCTGCGGGATGGTAAGGCCGCCGATCGCGTCGCTTGCCACCAGCCCCGCCATGTGGGGTTTCCCGCCGCGGGTGGAGGGGGGGAATTTCTGGTTGGCGTAGTCCGTCATCAGGAAATGGTCGGCGGCGATGACGCCCCAGCCGCCGCTTTCCTCATCGTAAATCCGGATGCGGGCGTTCTTGCCGCGGTATTCGGAGACATCCCAGACCTGGGTGCGGAAACGGAGGGTGTTTTCGCCGGTGGCATCCAGCACCGGCTTGCCGTCCACCAGGAGTTGGGCGCCGACCTTCCCCGGGTGCTTGCCGCCCGCTATGAGGAAGCAGATGTAGTTTTCCGTGATCTTGAATTCGGGGGAAGTCAGGGAGCCTTTCGCGGCGTCCCCGCCGTGGGCGGAGCAGGCCACGGATTCCTGGGCGTAGCCGGTGAGTTCCGCCGTCAGCCCGTCCATCCGCCCGCCGCTCGGTGCCAGGCCGAAGGCCGGGCCTTCCACCTTCCAATCCCCGTAGCCGTCTCCCTCGAAAGCCTGGAGCAGCTTCGTGGCCGCCAGGGAGGAACCCGTGGCGAAGAGCAACCCGGAGGCACAGAGCAAATGCGTTCTCATCGCCGGGGACGCTAGCGGGGCGAGCGGGCTTGGCAATGATCCAAGGACGGGAGCGGGTGCGAGGCGTGACATCGCGGCCGGTGACGACGCAGCGAAGCGGGATCTTTCAGCCGCACTCCTCCCTATTCAGGGGCACTCCTCTCCGCCCGGCGGCCCGCGGCGTCACGGTGCCGCTTTGGTAGCCGTCACTCCGTCCCCCGAATCGCTCCGCCTCCCATCTGAAAAAAGGTGCGGATTCTACGGCAAATCCGTTCTGGATCCAGATGAAAATCGATCCGCGAGTCTTTCTTTTTCCCGCCGCGGGAAAAATTGTGAATAACGTGGGAAAAGTTTCTGGAGCGGCCTTCCGGAAGGAAGCAGGCCATGGGCCGGAATCACCCCTGTCATCCGACGTCCGGAAAATGTGCATGCATGCATGACGGCGGATTTTCCACCTTGTTCACGAGCACAGTGGAGCAAAAGCATCCGAAAAATCGACACAACCCGCTTATTTCGAGCCTATTGAAAAGTTACAGATTCGTTTCACACCAGCTATCCACAAGTTATTCACATGTGGACAAGCGGATGCAGGGGAGCGCCGGGGTATGCCGTGGAACGCCCTGTTTGAAGGGGAATGGCAGCTTTTGCCGGCGCATCGCGGCATTGTGAATAAGTTCCGCTTCTGCCCCGGCGTCTTCCCTTCACGGGCGCCGGACAAGCCCGCCGCCAGGCCTGGATGGAGCGGCTCCGGTCAGGAAACGCAGGAATCCCCCGATCACCTTCGCCACTACCACCAGCACCGCCACCACCACGCCCACGGTGAGCATCAGCACGAGCGCCACGATCCCGAGCAGGACCCACAGCGGCCACCAGCGCCGATCCAGGCGGACCACCTTCCCGCGGAAGGCGTCCCAAGGCGCTTGGCCGCGGCTGCGTTCCTCTTCCCCCTGCGGCTCCCGCGGCGGGGGCGGAGCGCTCCCGTCGATCTCCAGGACTTCGGCTTCGATGGTATCCGGCACGGGGGGCAGTTTCGCCGATGCGGCGCGCGGGGCAATTCGAAGTTCGCCCGGAAGTTGGAACCGGGAGTCCGGACCGGGATGGATGGGATTTCCTGCCCCGCCGCATGCAGGCACGGGGGATTTCCTTCTGGTCACTTGCGGGTCCAGCGCCGAATCTCCCTCGCATGTCCGACATCCGCATCACGCTGCATACCGACAAAGGCGATATCGAAGGAACCATCTTCGCTTCCAAGGTGCCCGTTACCGCCGCGAATTTCCTGAACCTGGCCAAGCGGGGCTACTACGACGGGGTGAGCTTCCACCGGGTGATCGCGAATTTCATGATTCAGGGCGGCGATCCCACCGGCACCGGCCGCGGCGGTCCGGGCTACCGCTTCGCGGACGAGATCGATCCCTCCCTGAAGCACTCCAAGCCGGGCCTCTTCTCCATGGCCAATGCCGGACCGAATACGAACGGCAGCCAGTTCTTCATCACCCATCTGCCGACGCCCCACCTGGACGGCAAGCACGCCGTCTTCGGCGAAGTGACGCAGGGTCAAGACGTGGTGAACAAGATCGCCCAGGGGGACAAGATCAAGTCCATCACCCTTCACGACGATCCGGCGGCGCTTTTCGAAAGCCAGAAGGAACACGTGGAGCACTGGAACTCCATCCTGGACAAATAAGGGAAGAACAAGCCGGGCATCCGGAATGGCCGCCCGCACTTCGGTTAAGCTTTCCTGACTATTTACCGCCCCCGATGGTCGCCGCCCACGGCAGCCCATCGGGGGCATTTTTGTTCACTAATTATGTATTTTAGTGATGTTTATTGTGCGATTGAGGTGATTCACCTACCCCCCGTGATCGCGTAGATCATCCCGGACTTCTTGATTTTCGGGTGCTGTGGGTTTTTCATCTTCCACGTCGGCACCCCCTGCCGGCACCGGTTCCCCGACCGGTCCTCCGCTGTCTCACCCCCACATCCCCCCGAATGAACACCCCCCTGCGCAAGCGCGGCGGGCAACTGCTGGCCGGCATCTGCGGATGTCTCCTTGCCATCGGAAGCTCCCCCGCCGCCGACGATTCGGTTCCCACCGGAACCCTCAACGTGGATCGCGACCTCCTGCGGGTCGGAGCCCGCTCCCAGCTCAGCTGGCAGATCGACTACCCCGCTCCCGTGACGGAGGTGGTGGAGATCATCCCGCCGAACATCGTCAAGCCGAAGAAGGACCTCAAGATGAAGGTCCGCGTGCTTGGAGCCTCCTTCCAGCAAACGGTCACGCGCTTCTTGCCCGTGGAAGTGCTGTGGAGCCGGAACGGCTCCTCCTGGTCCCGGGTTTTCTACGGCTACCAGACGAGCGTTTCCCCCTCCAGCGTGCTGCTTAGCCAGAACGTGAAGAAGGGCGATACCATCAACCTGGGCGGCCGCGGCTGGCGGGACGGCGAGTGGCTGACCTTCTACAACACCGCCCGGAGCACGCACAACCTCGTGATGCTCAAGAACGGCGACCGCGTGCCCTCCACCGTGCCGGCACTGAACGGCAGCTCCATCGAGAGCTTCCTGAAGCCCTACATGAACACCTCCTCCAAGCGGGTGAAGATCGGC
>CBFGVD010000403.1:0-3823 GCA_965651965.1 uncultured Verrucomicrobiaceae bacterium
AGCCCCTCCGGGATCGCATAGTCGAAGACCAGCTCGGAAGGGCCGTCGATCAGGACGCGGGCTGCGGCGGACATCGGCGGGAAGACTTGAGCAGGGGAACGCGGCGCTCCAAGCCCGATCTCGCGGGAAAGACGAACTTGAAGGGGGAAACGAGACCCGATAGAGGAAAGCACCATGTACCGCCGCCTCGCTTTGCTCGCGCTCGTCCTCGGCTCCTGTACCGGCGGCGGCAATTCCACCGCCGCCTATGAGCCCGCGGAGGGGGACATCCTTTTCCAGTCCCTGCCGAACGAGCCGGGCATGGATCTGGTGGATGCGATCGAAGGCGCGACCGATTCCCCTTACTCGCACTGCGGCATGGTCTTCCGCGAGGACGGGGAATGGATGGTCATCGAGGCCATCGGCCCGGTGAAGACCACCCACCTGGCGGATTACATCGGCCGCGGCCGCGAGCACAACCTGTGGGCCTACCGATTCGACGAAAGCCAGCGGAAACACATCCCTGCCGCGCTGGCCGCGATGAAGGAGGATCTGGGCAAGCCATACGATGCCCGCTACCGCTTCGATTCCGAGAAGATCTATTGTTCCGAGCTGATCTACCGCGGCTGGAAGGCCGCCACCGGCGAAGGCCTGGGCAAGACCGTGACCCTGGGCGAACTCGATTGGAAGCGCTACAAGCCGGTGATCGAGGCGATCGAAGGCCAGGGCAACCATCCTCTCGAACGGGAAATGATCACGCCGCGCGATCTGGCGAAGGCGCCCGGCCTGCGGCTCGTCTATGCGCGGGAAAAGTAACGGGTCGATTCAAGTTGAAGAAAAAGGGTGCGCGTGTAGCATGGGGTTTCCATGTCCGTTCGAGCCGCCGCGATGAAACCCGTCTCCACCCGCCTCCTGGCGCGGTGTACGGGTTGGTGCGCCCATCGAATGGCCGCTTTCCGGGTCTGAGAGGGCGGCTTCCTGGAAAAGGGGGATTCCATTTGTTCCCCGAGGCCGCCCGCGATCGATCCTTCCCTTGGTTACCTTGAACCGCGGCCCCGGGCTTTCCGCCGCCGCACGACCTTTTATTTTTTCATGAATTCGTTCCGTTTGTTGGACGAGGCCGATTTCTCGTGCCTCGAAGGTTTGCTGGATTCCGATTCGCTTCCCCGCTTGAACGCGGAGCAGCGCACGGCGCTCTCCGCCATGCTGGGGGAGAGCTCCGTCGGCCGGGATCCCTTGGAGTTGGAATGCCGGATCGGCATTTCGGACCGTATCACGCTGGTATCCCCGGAGGATTCCCGGGATTGGTACAAGCCGGAGATCGTGCTGCCGCAGGAGGCGGATGTGGATGCGGACAAGATTTCCGTGCTCACACCCGTGGCCCTGGCCGTGCTGGGCCGCAGGATCGGCGACCGGGTTTCCTGGCAGACGCCGGCGGGAGAGAGGTTCATGACCATCACCGCGGTGGAAAAGCAGACCTTGCCGGCATGAGGAACGGCGGGGCGGCGCGACCGCTCCGCCATTCTATCCATCCAGGAGGGCCCAGCGGCGGATACTTACCCGGGAGGCGGACCACGGGTTTTCGCCGGGTCCGGATTTGCCGGTGAATACTTTCCCCGCACCGGGGTCGGCCTGGATCCAATCGCCACCGCCCAGGTAGGCCATCACGTGGCGTCCGTCGTCCGTTACCGCCAGATCGCCGGGTTCCAGAAGCGCGGTCTCGAGGCCGGTCATCTTCCCGGCGATTCCGGCAGGCCGGGTGAAGGAGCGGTAGCCATCCTTCATCGCCGAGGCACCGGTGTCGAACCACCACTGCTCCAGCCACAGCCGCGCGGCGTTCCCGTTGCCTGCCAGGGCCTGCTTGCGCAGGGCATCCCGGAGTGCGCGGCGCGGCAGCCCCGAGCAGTCGATTCCCCGGGCACTCTCCCCGCCCCACAGGTAGGGGGTGCCTGAGAGATCCTTCATCCCCTGGAGATAGTCTTCCCGTAGTTTACCCCGGTCGAGGGGTTTGCCGGGAAGCAGCAGGGGCAGGAGCGCCAGGAGAGGAAGCGCCATCGCGGCGATGCGGGCCTTTCCGGACGACCAGGATACCACGAGCAGCCCCGACCACGCGAGCCCGAGCGCGGCGGGCAGCCCGAATCTGAGCATGCCGTCGTGGATCGGCCGCCAGATCAGGAAGGCGGCCGCGGTGCCGCCATATAACATCAGCCGCGGACCCCGCGAACGCACGTGCATGCCCGGACCATCGAGGCGGGTGGCGTGCGGGGGCAACGCGGATTCCCGTTCGTCACGGCGAATTCACGCGTCCTTCACCCGTCCCCGTTCCAGATCTTGCGGAAGCCGTTCTTCCCGTCCACGGCTTGTCTGGTCAGGCCGCCCGCGGAGAGGGCGGTGGAGGTATTCATGGCGAAACCGCAACTGCGCAAGGCCTGGGCCGTCCAAACGTTGCAGATCCGGGGGAAGTAATACGAGTAGTTCTCCGGGCACCGGATCAGGCGTCCCTCCCCCCAGCTGGAGGGGCCGATGGTCACCGGCGTCCCGTCCTGCCGCTTGTCGGAGCAAGCATTCAGGAAAGCGGCGAGCCGCGGTCCGGCGGAGCGCGGGACCAGCGCCACGTACACCTTCTGGTGATGGCAGACCTGTTCCACCTTCCAATCGAAGGGGATGATCTCCATCACGGACTCCGAAGGCGTGCAGAGGGCGCGGAAGACCTGGACGGGTGAGAGCCAGCGCTTCTGCATGTAGGCGGTTTTCTCCCCCCAGCTCATGGCCACGTATTTGCGGCGGGCGATTTCCGCGGGGGGCACGTAGCCGCTCTCCTCCAGCCAGGCGAGGTCGAAGACCAGGGCGGTATGGAGGTTATCCGAGAGCAGGTGGAGCTCCACGTTTTCCTCCGCCGCCACGGGCATGGTCCGCGTTTCCACGCGGCGCGTGACCTCCGGCTCCGGCAGGTGCATCGCGCAGGATGCGAGCAGGAACAGGGGCAGGACGAGCAGGAGTCGGGACACGGACATGGCCGGGAGCGGAAGGCTCGCGGGCAGCCTCTTTCAGGGCGTGCCGAAGGAGCAGATGTATTCGCAGGGCGAATCCGTCACCCGGATGGTGAATCCGCTGTTTCCCGGCACCTCGAAGGCGGAACCGGCCGCGACTTCCCGCGTCTCCGTGCCGCCGTCCAGCACCACCGTGCAAGCGCCGGAGGTGATCTCCATCACCTCGGGTTCGCCGGTGCCGAAGTGGTATTCGCCGGGGAAGATGATCCCGAGCGATTTCTTGCGGCCATCGGCCAGGACCAGGCCGTGGGAAACCACCTTGCCGTCGAAATAGACATTGGCCTTGGCGGTGACGGTCGCGTTTTCAAAGGAAGCGGGCATGATTCAGGGAATGGAGAGGAGTTCCACGTCGAAGACGAGCATCCCGGCCGGGGCTCCCGGGGGCGGGTTGGTGCCGTAGGCGAGCCCGGCGGGGATCCAGAAGCGGCGCTTTTCGCCTTCCACCATGAGCTGCACGCCCTCGGTCCAGCCGGGGATCACGCGGTTCAGCGGGAAGACGATCGGCTCGCCGCGGACGACGGAACTGTCGAAAAGGCGGCCGTCCGTCGTCCATCCGGAGTAGTGGACCTCCACTTGATCCGCGGCCTTCGGGTGGCGGCTGCCGGTCCCGGGGGAAAGGATCCTGGACGCGAGCCCGCTGGCGGTTTTCACCGCATCCGCGGGCGGGGCGGAGACGTCTTCCGGCGGATCCGGGGCTTTCTTGATCTCGAAAAGCTCGACGTCGAAGACGAGCATGCCCGTGGGTGCTCCGCCGCGCGGGTTTTCGCCGTAGGCCAGCTTGGCCGGGATCCAGA
>CBFGVD010000404.1:0-3811 GCA_965651965.1 uncultured Verrucomicrobiaceae bacterium
GCAGGCGCGGACATCTGGGGCACGGCGGATGAATTCCGCTACGTGCGCCAGACCGCGAACGGCGATTGCGACCTGCGCGCGCGGGTCACGGGCCAGTCGAACACGAACGGCTACGCCAAAGCCGGGGTGATGCTGCGCGAAAGCACGGCCGCGAACGCCGCCCACGCCTCCCTCTACATCACGCCTTCCAACGGCTTTTCCTTCCAATACCGCTCCACAACGGGCGGCACGACGACGAACGTAAACGGCCCTGCCCTCAATCCCGGGATGGACAACTGGGTCCGCATGACCCGCAGCGGCAATGTTTTCACCTCCTACGTCTCCGCGGACGGGATCGCGTGGACCCAGGTGGGCACGACGACGATCCCGATGGGAGCTTCAATCCAGGCGGGGCTGGCAGTGACGAGCCATGTGGACGCCACCCCCGGTGGCGCAGCCTTCGACCGGGTGAGCCTGAGCCATGAGGAACCCTTCGCGACCCTGCTGGAGGACCGCTTCGAGGGCGGCACGCCGGGAGACGACGCCGCGGAGCCGCTGGATGCGGCGTGGTCCTCCAATTCCACGCTGACGGTGGCGAGCGATGCCGCGCTCGGCAACGGCCCGGCCCTGAACGTCGACGGCGGCACCTACGCGGGCATCGATACCGGCTTCGCCGGCCGCTCCCTGCTGAACCCCGGCGACGTGCTGAAGCTCTCCTTCGACTTCCGCTACACGCAGGCCCCGGGAAATACGTCCGGAGGTTTCCGCTTCGGAATCTTCAACAGCAGCGGGGACGGCTATTCCATCCAGAACGGGACCGGCGGCAGCGCTTACTTCGCCCTGATGAAGGACGGCGGCTCGGACGGTTCCTTCGGCTTCGGCGCGCTGACCGCACTCGCCACCACCTCGAAGGCAAGCTTGAACGACCAGGCGAAACATACCGCCGTGCTGCTGCTGAAGAAAACCGCCGCCGGGATGGCGATCTCCGCAGAGGTGGACGGCATCCCGATCTCCGCCACGGACAATTCCCCGGTGTCGCCCGCATTCGACATCGTCAGCATCTCGAACGGCAACATCACGGGCGACTACCGGGTGGACAACTTGCGCGTGGAATCCTTCCAGCTCGCGCCGCCCGCCTTCGCCGCGGATCCCTTCACGGAGGCCACCGCGGCCATCGGCCTGGCCTACTCCGGCACGTTGAGGGACCATGTGACGGTGCCGCACCCCGGGAACAGCTATTCGAAAACCGGCGGCCCCTCCTGGCTGGCCGTGGCGGCGGACGGCACGCTCTCCGGCACTCCGGCACCAGGGGACGCCGGGCCGAACAGCTTCGCCGTGCGGGTGACGAACGAGGACGGGATCTCCGCGGACGCGGTGATGGAAATTCCCGTAGCCTATGCCGTGACGGTGGCGGCTACGGATGCCGGCGCGAGCGAGGAAGACCTGTCCCCGGGCGAGTTCACGCTCACCCGGAGCGGCCCCACGGACACCGAATTGACGGTGCATTACACCTTGGGCGGCAGCGCGCAGGCGGGCGCGGACTACATTTCGCCCGGCACCAGCGCGGTGATCCCGGCGGGACAAGCCGGGGTCTCCATCGCGATCGTCCCGCTCGATGACGCGCTGCTGGAACCCGCGGAAACGGTGGTCCTGACCCTGGCCTCCTCCTCCGCCCATGCGGCCGGAACCGCCGCCTCCGGAACGGTGACAATCAGCGACGACGAAAGCCTCTTCGTGCGGATGAGCGACGGCTTCGACAGCCCGAACGCGAGCCCCGGAAACGACGGCGACGACCCCTTCGACTCCGCGTGGATCGGCACCTCGGCCGCGCTGACGGTGGCGGAGGAGGGCACTCCCGGCAGCGGCAAGGCGCTGAACGTGGACACGACGGCATCCTTCGCGGGGGCGCGGGGTTCCTTTGCCCCGCGCTCGCTGCCAGCGAACGGCGACGCCCTGACCCTGAGCTTCGATTTCCGCTACACCGCGGACCCCGCGAACATCGGCGGAGGGCTCCGCTTCGGCCTCTACAACGCCTCCGGCGCGGGCTACTGCGTCCACCACGGCACGGGAGGAAACGAGGGGTATTCCCTGGTGGAGAGCCCTGCGGGTTCCTTCGGGGCGGGGATCACCACCACCTTCCGCCCCGGCTCGAAGACCAGCATCGCCGACCAGACGAAGCACTCCATGGCCCTGACCCTGCGAAAGACCGCCGCGGGCATCACCGCCACCGCCGCGGTGGACGGCATCTCCCTGAGCGAGAGCGAGGCCACCCCGGTGGTCACCACCTTCGACAGCGTGTTCATCGCGAACGGGAATCAAAACACGGACTTCCGGGTGGACAACGTGCGGGTCGAATTCAGCCCCAATCTCCCGCCCGCCTTCCATGCCGGACCGCCGGTGAAATCCGCGGCCCTCGGGCTTCCCCTTGCCGCCACCCTGGCCGCGGACACGGCGGACCCGAATCCCGGGGATACCTTCACGTTCGCGAAAATCTCCGGCCCCGCCTGGCTCACCATCGCGGCGAACGGAACCCTGGGCGGAACGCCATCCGCGGGGGACGCGGGGGCGAATCAGTTCAAGGTCCGATTGACGGACAACCACGGCGCGAGCGCGGACCTGGCCTTGACGGTGAATGTCGGCCCCCCGGTTTCGATCCAAGCCGCGGCCCCCTTTGCCCGCGAAGCCGGGGAACAGCCCGGGGCCTTCGCCGTCAGCCGCGGCGGGTCGCTCGCATCCGCCCTGACGGTTCATTTCACCCTGGGAGGGAGCGCCGCCCCCGGCACGGATTACACCGCGCCGGCACTCACGGCGGTGATCCCCCAGGGGGAAAGCTCGGTGCTGATCCCGCTCGCCCCGCTGGACGACGGGGAATTCGAGGCGGACGAAACGGTGATCGCCACCTTGGCACCGGATGCCGCCTACGCAATGGCCGGGCCCTCCGCCGCCACGATCACGATATTGGACGACGAGGTATCCCTGCAAAAGCTCGCCGATACCTTCGACACGGGCGCGACACCGGGCCCGGGCGATGAGGCGGACGACCCGTTGGACGCCGCCTGGACCACCGCCGCGGCCTCCCTTTCCGTGGCGGAAGATTCGGCGCTGGATTCCGGAAATGCCCTGAAGGTGAACGCCACGGGCACCTTCACCCTGGCGCGGGCGAATTTCCCGGCTGCGGCGCTCGCCGGGACGGGAGACAAGCTGCGCCTGAGCTTCGACTTCCGCTACACGGAGGCGGTCCCCGCCACCGGCTCCGGGCTGCGCTTCGGCCTCTATGATGCTACGGGAGACGGATTCCTGGTCCAGCACGGCATCGGCGGCACGGGCGGCTGGGCGCTGGCGGAAGACACCGCGGGCGACGGCGGCTTCGGCTCCGGCAGCACGGTGAGCGGGCTGGCGAGCGGGTCCCGGAACTCCATCAACGGTATGGTGAAGCACGAGTTCGCCCTGACGCTGGTGAAAACCGCGTCCGGAATCTCCATCACCGGCGAGGCGAACGGTTCCTCGCTGGCATTCATCGACACCACGCCGGTCATCACGAGCTTCAACGCAGTGGGAATCCGCCACGGGAACCTGACGACGGACTTCGCGGTGGACAACGTGCGGGTAGAATTCACCCGGAACCTCGCGCCTTACTTCACCGCTCCGGGACTCGGCAAACCGGCGGCGACCATCGGCGAGGCCTATCTGGAATCCCTGCTGGCCGATGCGGCGGACCCGAACGAAGGCGACAGCTTCACCTTCGCCAAGGTCTCCGGCCCGGACTGGCTCTCCGTGGCGGCGGACGGCACCCTGACCGGCACGCCCGGTGCGGCGGACGACGGGCCGAACC
>CBFGVD010000405.1:0-3809 GCA_965651965.1 uncultured Verrucomicrobiaceae bacterium
TTCCTCGTCCATGGCATAAGCAATCCCGTCCCTCCACGCGTCCGGGTCCAAGCCGACTTCAAAAGCATTAGTGCGGCATTGCAAACATACAGGATCAACGCCGGACACTACCCTTCGTCTCAACAAGGTCTCGCCGCGCTGGTGAACGCCCCCCTCACCGAACCGCTTCCCAAACTGTGGACAAAGATCGCCGACAGTATCCCCACGGACGCTTGGGGAAACGAATACCAGTATCGTCTGTATTCCGAAGCGTGTCCTCCGAAGTTCCAGCTCCGGTCCTTGGGACCGGACGGTATGCCCGGAACCGGCGACGACCTTTCATCACTGGATTTCGAATAGCACTCCGGCAAAAACCGGTGCGGTCCTCGCGATGTGGCGGGCATTCACCAGTTCTGAACCGTTGGAGAAGCTAGATCCAGCATCGGAGCGGTTGAATGAAAAAGCCACAGCCAACGCTTTATGACGTTCCAAAGCCTCGAAAGGGGCGGCCCGCTGGTAGCCCGGGGCATCCGGGTCTCGCGCGGGCCGCGAACGCGCCCTGAAAGGGCACCCGGAAGATGGCGCACTCCAGTCCAGCGTGCGCCTACGCGCACTCTCCCCGCTTCACGGCGTTCAGACGCAAGCGCCGCAGTATGTCGCATTTCCGGTGCTCCTCCAGGGGCACATCCTTCTCCGATCCCGTACCCGGGATTTCACCCCGGGCTATTCCCGTGCTGCCCCTTGGGGGCTCTGGAAAGGAGGAGAACGGACCGTAAATGATGCGGCTGCGCCTCGGGATGCTAGAAGACCGAGGGAAAATCACCCCAGCTTCCCCGCAAAATCCCGCAGCCGCGTCACGCAGCGTTCCTGCCCGAGCAGGGCGAGGATATCGCCGAGATCCGGGCCGCCGGACTTCCCGCTCAGCGCGACACGCACCGGGAACATGAGCTGGCCGGGTTTCGCTCCCGCGGCCTTGGCCGTTTCGCCGATGGCATGCTTGGCGGTATCCGCGGACCACTCGGGCAGCGCGGCGAAATTCCCCGCCAGGGCGGCAAGGAGCTCCTTCGCCGCGCCGTTCGCGCGGACTTTCTCCAGTGCCTCCGGCTCGCAGTCGTAGCTCTCTTTCAGCAGGAAGCCGATCGCCTCCGGCACTTCGGAAAGCAGGCGGACTTTTTCCCGAACCACCGCGGCCACGGCAGGGTAATTCCCATCCACGGGCAACCCGGCTTCTTCCACGAAAGGTCTGGCCGCCTCCGCGAAGGCGGCGGGGTCGAGCTTGAGCAGGTGCTGCTGGTTCACCCAGGCGCACTTCTCGGAATCGAAGCGCGCGGGGGAGCGATTCACCCCCTCCAGCGAGAAACGGGCGACCAACTCCTCCAGCGTGAAGATCTCCTCCTCCGACTTCGGCGACCAGCCGAGCAGGGCCAGGAAATTCACCACCGCGGCCGGGAGGAAACCCCGGCGCGGATAATCGCCCACCGCCGCGCCGACATCGCGCTTCGACATCTTCGAGCCGTTCGGATTCAGAATCAGCGGGATGTGCGCGTACTGCGGGGCGGGCGCGCCGAAAGCCTCGAAAAGCTGCAGGTGCTTCGGCGTGTTCATCAGGTGGTCCTCGCCGCGGATCACGTGGGAAATCTTCATTTCGAGATCGTCCACCACGTTCACGAAGTGAAAGACGTAGGAGCCGTCCGAGCGGCGGATCACCATATCCGGCGTATTGGACTCGTCGCGGTAGTCGATGGTCACTTCCCCGCAGACGAGGTCGTTCATGGTCACGGGCTTGCGCTCGAAGCGGAAGCGCCAGGCACCGTCGTCCTCGTACACGCGGCCTTTCTCGCGCAGCAGCTCGAACCAGCGGTCGTAGTTCTCCTTCCGCTCGCTCTGGTTGTAGGGGCCGTACTCGCCGCCCTTGCCCTCGCCCTCGTCCCAATCGAGGCCGAGCCAGCTCATGCCGGAGAAGATGGCGTCGCGGGCCGCGGCGGTATTCCGCGCTTCGTCCGTGTCTTCCACGCGCAACACGAAGGTTCCGCCGTGCTTGCGGGCGAAGAGGTAATTGAACAGGGCGGTGCGTGCCCCGCCGACGTGCAGGTAGCCGGTGGGCGAAGGGGCGAAGCGGGTGCGGACGGACATGGGAGCCGCAGTGTAGGGGCGGCATGGCGCTCGCCAAGGCCGGAGAGGGGGCAATTTCCGCCCGCCTTGACCGCGGGGACGCCTCCGGCAGGATGATCCCGCATGAAAAGATGTGCCATCACCGGCCGGGATATCCCCGAGCATGAAGCCGTCCGGCTCGCCAGCCTGCGTCCCGTGATGCTGGGCTATATCCGGCACCGCCACCCGGAGCTGCCGGAAGATGCCTGGATCTCCCGCAGCGCCCTGGACGAGCTCCGTTCCGGCTACATCGAGGCGGCGCTGGAAAGCGAGATGGGCGAGATCACCGAACTGGAGCGCGAGGTCATCGATAGCCTGCGCGGCCGGGAACTGCTCGCCGAGCGCCCGCCTTCCGAGGAAGAGGAAGAACGGGCGGCCACCTTCGGCGAGCGTCTCTCCGACCGCATCGCTTCCTTCGGCGGGAGCTGGGCATTCATTCTCCTTTTCTGCAGCCTTCTGGTCCTGTGGATCGCGTTGAATGCCTTCCAGGTCTTTGGCGGCAGGGCGATCGATCCCTTCCCCTTCATTTTCCTGAACCTGCTGCTCTCCTGTGTGGCCGCGCTTCAGGCCCCCATCATCATGATGAGCCAGAACCGACAGGAAGCCCACGACCGGAAGCGGGCGATGCAGGACTACCAGATCAACCTGAAGGCCGAGCTGGAAATCCGCCACCTCCACGAGAAGATCGACCACCTGCTGATCACCCACTCCGAGCGGCTGATGGAGATCCAGCAATACCAGACGGAACTGCTCCAGCGGATCCTGAAAGACCCGGCAAAGGAAGCATAGCCCCCGGGAGCGCGGAGCCTCCGGGAAATTCACGGCCCTTGCCAGAACCTTGGAGGGCTCCGATGCTCCGGCATGCCTCTTTCCGCGGTGATTTTCGATTTCGACGGCGTGGTGATCGACTCCCACGAAGCCCACGGCCGGTCCTGGTTTTCCCTGGCGGCGGAGCTCGGCAAGGAACTCACGCAAGAGACCTTCCACTCCACCTTCGGCCAGCGGAACGAAAGCATCCTGCCCTTCCTGGGCTGGGCGGAGGAGGGGGACGCCGAGCGCATCCGCCTGTTGGGCGACCGCAAGGAAGGCCTCTACCGGAAAATCCTGCGCGCGGAGGGGATCGAGCCGCTGCCGGGCGTGGTGGACCTTTTGAAGGAACTGAAGTCCGCCGGAATCCCATGCGCCGTCGGGACCTCCACCCCGCGCGCGAATGTGGCGTGCGTGCTGGAGCTGACCGGCCTGGCGGATTACTTCACGGACATCGCCGCCTCCGAGGATGTCTCCCGCGGCAAGCCCGATCCGGAGGTTTTCCTGAAGGCCGCGGCGAAGCTCGGCGCGGAGCCCCCCGCCTGCGTGGTGATCGAGGACGCCCAGGTCGGCATCCGTGCCGCCCGCGCCGCGGGGATGAAAGCCGTGGCCGTGACCACCACCCACCCGGCGGAATCGCTCGCGCCGGAGAGCCCGGACCGGATCGTGGCCTCGCTGGAGGAAGTATCCGTCTCCTTCCTAGGCGGGCTCTGGTAGCCCGCGGATCGCCGCGGCGATGGCTTCCACCGCCTCTTCCAGCTCCTCCCCCGTGGTGCAGAGGGGCGGCATCAGCACGACGGTATCCCGGATCGGCCGGGTCAGCAGCCGGTGATTCCTCGCCTCCACGCAGACCTTGCTGCCGATGCGAAGGT
>CBFGVD010000406.1:0-3805 GCA_965651965.1 uncultured Verrucomicrobiaceae bacterium
TTTCGTGGCCGGGGCCTTCATCCTGCCCGCAGTGATCGGGGCGGGTTGGGGATTTGTCTCCACCTTTGCCGCGCCCCATGTGCCGGAGGCCTACCGCGGGTATCTGCCGCTGGCCGGAGCCGTGCTGGGCGGCCTGATCGCACTGGTGGCGGTGGTGAAGCGTTTCCGCAACCTCGGGATGAGCGGCGGATGGCTCTTCGGCCTGATCGTGCCGGTGCTCCAACTCTGGCTGGGCTACCGGCTCCTGGCCTGCCCGGCGGGGTATGCCGGGGTGAAGCGTCTGGACGGGATCGGGAAATTGCTGGCGGTACTATACTGGGGCGGGATCCTGGCCGGGCTCTGCCTCTTCGGCGCGGCCCTGGCGGGATCCCTCGGGGAGCTGAAAGAATCCGGAATGCTGGAGGAACTGATGCAGCAGGTGAAAGAGCTGCGGTCCTCCGCCTTGCCGGAGCGTTAGCCTTCCTTCTTTTCGGCGGCCGCCGCCTTCATCGCCTCGCGGGTCCATTCGCCGATCTGCCGGTCGGTAGGCATTTCGCCTTTTTCCACCGCTCCGGCGAAGCGCTCGTAGGGGGCGAGGGGGAATTTCGCGTTCTTCGCATGGGCCGCCTTCGCGGTTTCGGCGCTGCGCTTCGCGGCGGCCAAGGCGGCCTCCTTTTCGCCGAGGCTCCAGCGGAGACGGGAAAGCAGCTGGTATTCGTAAGGCTGGCCCTCCTTCTCGATCGTTTTGGAAAGTTCGGCGGCGACCGCCTTCCGGAAACCCTCCGGGGCATTTTCGTCGCGCGCGGCCCTGGATGCCGTCTGGGCGACCATCATCCGGCCCATGGGATCGCCGGAAAGGTCCTTCAGCCCGGCTTCGATTCCCGCCCAGTCTTCCTTGGCGATCAGGAGGTCCATCTTCAGGGAAGGCAGATAGCGGGCCGCCGCTTCGGAGCCTTCCAGGCTTTCCAGGGCTTTTTCCATGGCCGGGATGTCCTTATTTGCGCCCGCCTCGCGGAAGGCCTGCATGGCCGCGGCGAGTTCTTCCTGCTTCTTGCGGGCCGCGGTGACGGTTTCAAGGGCTTCCTTCTGGGCGTCCCCGCCGGCCAGCAGGCCTTCGATCACCTTCTCCGTGAGCTGCATCGGGTGCGAGGTCAGGATCACCTTGCCGTCTTTCACCACGAAGGCATGGGGGATGCCGCGCACTCCCGCCGGTTTCAGCCATTCTTCCTCGAAGGCCCCGCCCTTGCCGGTGTAGGCCACGGGGTAGGACATTCCGTCGCCCTTGTCCTTCACGAAGGCGGAGACCTTGTCCTTGCCATCTTCCCAGACGTTCACGCCGAAGATCCTGAGACCCTTTTCCGAATATTTGTCATAGAGGCCGTCCACGTGGGGGATGGCGGCGATGCAGGGGCCGCACCAGGTGGCCCAGCACTCCAGGATGTAAACCTTGCCCGGTTCCCAGGCGGCGGGGGCTTCCCCCTTGATCCAATCGAGCTTGCCGAGGGCGGCCGGGGTCACGGAGTCGCCCTGCTTCTGTGCGAAGGCGGAGGCGGCGCTGGCGACGAGGAACAGGGAGGCAAAGGTAATTTTCACGGACTGAGAACGACGGTACAGGGAGGATTTGTCCCCCGGAAGTTTGTAAGGCGCGTTTTTCCCCCTAGGCTTCCTGATTGAGGAAGGATTTCCGGCACAGCTCGGCGTATTTCCCGCCGCGTGCCCAGAGCGCCTCGTGCGTGCCTTCTTCGATCACGCGGCCCTGCTCCAGGACGTAGATCTTGTCCGCGTTCCGGATGGTGGAGAGCCGGTGGGCGATGACGAAAGCGGTGCGATTCTCCATCAGGCGGTCGAGCGCATCCTGGATCTGGCGCTCCGTCTCGCTGTCCACGGATGCGGTGGCTTCGTCCAGGAGAAGAATGGGGGCGTTTTTAAGCAACGCGCGGGCGATGGAGAGGCGCTGCTTTTCTCCGCCTGAAAGCTTCACGCCGCGTTCGCCGACATTGGTATCGAGTTCCTGAGGAAGGGCGCGGACGAATGCGGAGGCGTGCGCGGCTTCCAGGGCGGCCCACATCTCGGCATCCGTGGCGTCCCGTTTCGCGAGGGCCAGGTTTTCCCGGACGGTGCCGTTGAAGAGGAAGGGCTCCTGGGTGACATAGCCGAGGCGGTCGCGGAGGGAATTCTTCGAGAGGGTGGCGATGTCGATGCCGTCGATGGTGACCGAACCGTGGTTGTGCTCGTAGAACCGGGTGAGCAGGGAGAGAACGGTGGATTTGCCCGCCCCGGTGGAGCCGACGAGGGCGATGGTCTGCCCCGGCCGGGCCTCCAGGTGGACATTGTGGAGGGTGGGCTGGTCCCCGTAGGAGAAAGAAACGTCCTCGAACCGGACGTGGCCTTCGATTTCCGCGGGGAGATCCCCGCCGGCGGCGGCGTTCGCCTCGTCCTCGGAATCCAGGATCTCGAAGACCCGGTCGGCGGCGGCCCGGCCGGAGAGGATCATCTGGTTCAGGCCGTTGAGCCGGTCGATGGGCTCGTAGAAAAGGGACAGCGACAGGAAGAAAGCGACGAATTCCCCCTGGGCCAGGGAGCCTTCCATGACCGCCCGGCCGCCGAAAGCGAGCACGAAGACGTAGCCGGTCATCCGGACGAAGGACATGGAGGGGGAGTAGATCGCCCACCATTTCATCATGCGCAGGGTGGCGCGCCGCAGGGCCTCGGAGTAACGGTTGAAGCGGGCCAGTTCCGGTTCCTCGGCGGCGTAGGCCTTGATCTGGCGGATGCCGGAGATGTTGTCGTGGAGGATTGCGTTCAAGTCGGAAGCGGCATCCCGCTGGTTCCGGTAGCGGTCGCGGCCGCGGGTGGAGTAAAACCAGGCTCCCGCGGCGAGCAGGGGCACCGGCAAGGTGGCCCAGGCGGCCACCTCCGCATTGAGGTAAAACAGGAAAATGCCGACCCCGATCACCTGGAGCCCGGCCACCAATCCCTGCTCCACGCCGTCGATCAGCACCCGCTCCATGTTCGTCACGTCCTCCACCACCCGGGTCATCACGTCCCCGGTGCGGCGGGTGTCGAACCAGCGCAGGGGCAGGCGCTGGAGCTTGGAGTAGAGGTCCTCCCGGATATCGTAGATCACCTTCTGTTCGAAAGTGTTGTTCACGAAGATCCGGAGCGAGTTCAGCCCGTCCCGGACCAGGAAGCCGAGCAAGGCGATGCCGATCCAGAGGCCGAATTCCCCGTGGCGCGAGGGGTCCGGGATGATCGCGTCGATGACGTGCCGGGTGGCATTCGGGAAGACGAAAACGGCCAGGGTCATGCCCGCGGCACAGAAGAGCTGGGCGGCGGCATGCCCGGGATAATGCCGCAAATACGAGAAGACGCGGGGTATGGAACTCATCGGTCGGCGCAGGGTGTTGCGCTGTCCATCCTTTGTAAATCCACGTTGCACAATCGTGAAATTTGGTATTGCCGGGGCCGATCCGTGCTCCCTAGCTTGCGCCTTAGAACAAGACCCAACCGTCACCAGACAAAACCCATGGCCAACGTTTTTGCCATTCTCAGTGCCATTGCACTCGCAGCCGCCGCCTTCCTCGCCGCGAAGAACAAGGATTTGTACGCGCAGGAAATCACAGCCCGCCAGGAGCAGGAACAGCAGCTTGCCGATCAAACGGCGAAGCACGAAAGCCTGGTCGCTGACTTCGAAAATACCGCCGAGGAGCGGAAAACGACGGAAGAGGAGATCGCGAGCCTGAAAACCATCGAGCAGGATCTCACCGCCAAGAACAAGCAGGCCGAGGCCGCCATCGCCGAGAAGAAGGCCCAGGCGGACAAGAAC
>CBFGVD010000407.1:0-3796 GCA_965651965.1 uncultured Verrucomicrobiaceae bacterium
AAGGGCGGAAAGGGAGAGTCCGATGGAGATGGCGGTCCCGGCGGGCGAACTGCGGATTTCCACGGTGCCACCCATCTCCATGACACGTTCCCGGATGTTCCGCAATCCGTGGCGGCCGCAGGCAGCGGCATCCTCCGCGGGGAAGCCGTGGCCGTCGTCCGCGATTTCCAGGAGGAAACGGCCCTCCGCGGCGTGCATGGAGAGTGTCACGTTCGCCGCGCCGGAGTGTTTGAGGACGTTGTTCAGGATCTCCTTTGCGGTGAGGAAGAGATGGTGGCGCGTGTCCGGGGAAAGCGGGATTTCCGGAATATCCTGCGGTACATCGACCCGGCAGCGCACCGGGGTCTCGCGGAAGTATTCGATGGCGTACTGGCAGATATAAGCGGAAAGAGCGGCCAAGGTGTCGTTTTTCGGGCTCACGGTCCAGACGGCTGCATCCAGATCCCGGGCGATGCCGCGCACGCGGGAGGCGAGGCGTCCGGAGTAAGTCCGCATTTCGCCCATGTCGCTCACATCCTCGGCGAGCTCCTCCGCCATCATGCCGATCTGGGTCAGACCCGCGCCCAAGCCGTCGTGCAGGTCGCGGGCGATGCGGGACCGCTCCAGATCGATCCGGCGGGTGGCCTCCAGCTCCACCAGGCGGGCACGGAGGCGGCGGTGGGACCAGTAGCGTACCGCCGCGGTGAGCAGTCCGGCGCCGGCCAGCATGGCCAGGGTTCGCGCCCACCAGGTCTCCCACCAGGCGGGGACGATTTCAAAGGGCAGCACGGCGGCGCGGGGATTCCAGACCAAGTCGCTATTGCAGGCCATGACTTCGAAGCGGTATTTCCCCGGGTTGAGCCGGGAGTAGCTGGCATCCCTCCGGGTGCCGCCCTCGTTCCACTCCGTCTCGAAGCCGCTCATGCGGTAGCGGAAGCGGACTTTTTCCGGCGAGACGAAGGTGGGAGCGGTGAAGCTGAAATCCAGCTTGCGGGCTGCCGAGGGGATGGCCGCGCCGAGCAGCGGCTGCACCTTGCCATCCACGGTGAATTTGCCGATGTGCACCCGCGGGCCCTTGCGCTCCATGGGCTGCTGGCCGGGATCGGTGATGACGAGTCCCTTCCGGGAGACGAAGAAAAGCCGGCCGTCCCGTGTTTTCCAAGCCGAGGGCTGGTAATTGGCGGCGGCGGAGAACCCGGCCAGGCCATCTTCCTTACCATATTTCACGGGAGTGATGGCGGGGATGCGGCCGGCGGCGCAGGCGAGCAGTTCCGCCTTGGTGGCCTTGAACAAGGCCCGGCTGGTGCCGAACCAGAGGGCTCCGAAATCATCCTCCACCATCTGGGAAATCACGCGATCCGGGAGGCCGTGGTCTTCCGTGAGGGCGGCGAAACCATCCCCGCGCCAAACCAGCAGCCCGGCCCCGCCGGTGCCCACCCACATGTTGCCCTGCGCATCCCCGTAGAGGGCGCGGATGCCGCTGCCCTCCACGCCGCCGGGAACGGCCAGCTTCGTGAAGCGGCCCTGTCCGGTGCGGAACAGCTCGCCTTCTTCCGTGCCGATCCACACCCGGCCCGCGGCGTCCTCGCAGATGGCCTGGGCTTGGACGCCATCGTAGCCGGAGGCGGGCCCCAGGCTTTCCACCCGGCCTTCGCGCACGCGGATCAGGGCGGAAGCCTCGCCTCCCGCCCAGACCGTGCCGTCGCGGGTCACGTGGATGGCGTGGAATTTGCCCGCCGCGGGCGCGCCGAATTTCTCCGGAGGGGTTGCCAGCCCGGGGTCGATCCTCAGAAGCTGGTTGTGCGCACCCACCCACAGGAAGCCGGCAGGGTCCGGATGGATCGGAATCGCTTTGCCTGGCCAGCCCGGGAGATCCGGCCGCGGCAGCAGAAGGCCTTCTTCCACCTGGCGCAGCCCGCCTCCGCTATTGGCAAACCAGATTTTGCCCGGCGGGCACTCGGTCACGCAGCCCTCGATGTCGGGCGTCCATCCGGATTCCTCCCCCAGCAGGCGGAAGCGGGCGTGCTGGATCAGGTTGAGGCCGCCGCCGGCGGTGCCTGCCCAGATGTTTCCCTCCGCATCCTCGTGCAGGGCGGAGATGCGGGGGTGGCTGGTCTTCACTTCGCGGAAGCCGTTGCCGGTGCAACGGAAAAGGCCGTGGGCCTTCGAGCCGATCCATACGGCTCCTTCCCGGTCCTCCAGCAGGGCGATGGGCGGGGCGGCCGTCCAGGGCGTGGTGCCTGCCACACGGGCGGGAATCCCGCCTTCCCATTTCCACAGGCTCTCCGAAGAGGCCACCCACAGGCCGCCGGAGGCGGAAGCCGCGATCACGACCGCCGCGGCCTCGATTTCCGGGACCGGTGTGAAGCCTTCTCCATCAAAGCGCTCCAAGCCCCGGCCCCGCGCGACATAGATGGTGCCGTCCCGGTCCCGCGCGAAGGAGCCGTAGGCCGCCTTGTTAGTCGCCGGAGGGGCGGGAAAAAGCGATGCGCGCTCCCGGTGCCAGCGCCAGATCCGGCGGTCGCTCGCGAGCGCCCAGAAGGAATCCGGACCTTCGGAAATCATGGCATTGATTCGCAGGGAATTCCCCAGGTGCTTGCTGAGAGGGTGGAGGGAGAAGCCCTCCCGTGTCAGTCGCACCAGGCCGGAGCTATCGCAGGCGGCGACCAGGGTGCCGGGGCTTTCCTCGATCACTTCTCCCACCCGGGAGGTCCGGGGGTTGATGAGGAGGGGCGAGCGCCGCGGGAGGAAATCGACGCCATCGAAACGCACCAGGCCGCCTTGGGTGGCCAACCAGAGGAAGCCGTCCCGGGCGTGGAAGACACCGTTCACGCCGTTATGCGGCATGCCTTGGTCCGTCTCCCAGGTGCGCAGGGAAAATTCCACCCTTTCCCCGGGCTCCCGGGCGCACGAGGGCGCGGCCGGCAGGGCTAGCGACGCCAGCAGCAAGACGGCAGGGAGCCGGGGAATGCGCATCATTGCAAAACTAGCAGGCGGGCCTCCCGGCATCACCTGAAATCCGCGGTCGGGTGAAACCGGCGCGGAGTTGGAAATGGCAGGCGCGGACACCTGCCGCGGGACGGGGTGGCGGGACGGGTTTCATGGCAGCCGCCCAGCCTGGCGGCGGGGAATCGTCCCTGCCAGCTACCCGCATGAGTAGTGCGCGGGCGGGCGGTGCCGCTCCCTAGCCTTTGAAAACATGCGCCGCCCAGGGAGCCCTTTCCCAGCCTGCCTCGCGCAGGGTAAGGCCGACGATGAAGCGCGCGATTTCCGTGCCGTTGTAGTCCCGGTGGTTTCTTTCCCAACCCCTCCGCGCCATGGCCAGGCGTTCTTCCGGCCGGGCAGCATAGTGGCGGACTTTTTCCGCCAGATCCGCGGCACCGTCGAAATAGACGATTTCATCCTCCGCGTAGAGCGTTTCCAAACCCGCGCCGCGGGGCGTGAGGGTCAGGATGCCGTTGCCCATCAATTCCGCGATGCGGGAGGAGGAATACAGCGCCACGTCCGTGCGGCGGGAGAGATTCAGCGCCATCTTCGAGCGGCGGATAACCTGCTCCTTTTCCCAACCGAAGATGCCCGGCCGGTCCAGGCAGCCGTAATAGCCGGTGCGCAGGTCCGGAAGCCTCTCCCGGAGTTCCGCGAGAAAGGCGCGTCTGCCGGGCTCGCCCTTGTCCCGGCCGAAGAAAAGGAGGTCGTGCATGAGCTCTTCCTCCGGGGTCTCGAAGGCCCGGTGGCACTCGATCCCCGCATCCACCGCGCTGGGAATGAAAGCCGCGGGGCAATGCGGCCGCGCCAGCGCCTGCAGCAGGGGGCCGCC
>CBFGVD010000408.1:0-3794 GCA_965651965.1 uncultured Verrucomicrobiaceae bacterium
CCTGGAGGACGATTCCTTCCGCGAGGGTACCCGGCGCAAGCTGCTGGCCACCGCCGGGAAGCTCGGCGGTCCCGGGGCCCACCTGCGCGCGGCTTCCGCCATTTCCAAATGGCTTTCCCGGTAAGAAACGGCCGCCGGATCTTTCCTCATCCCGCTTGCCATCCCGGCCCGATCCGCTACACCCGGCGCCGGTATGAAATCGACCGTCCTCTTCGCCGCCGCAGCCGCCGGACTCTTCCTTTCCTCGGTCTCCTGCGAGCGTCATTCCTGGGAAGAGACCAAGAAGCTGCACGAAACGCACGGCGGCCACGGCCACGCGGAGCACGGGGAAGAGCATCACGATTCCGCCGATCACGACGAAGGAAAGGCTCACTGAGCCCTCCGGTAGCTCAGGAAACATTCGCCCGACTCCGGCCGCGGATCGAATTCCGCCAGCTCGAATCGCCGGGAAGCGGGCAGGAAATCGCCCGGGATGCCCGTGATTGTAGGTGCCTCGCGCCCGCCGAAAAGCGTGTGTCCCGCCCAGGTCAGGTGGATCTCATCGATGGCATCCATCGCGGCCAAGGCCCGGACCAGTTCCCCTCCCCCCTCGCAGTGGAGCTTTTCCACCCCGAGACCGGCAAGCATGGCGAGAAACCCGGCCAGATCGCCCGTGTGAACCGTCGCTCCCGGAATTTCCACGGATTTCCCTTCCGTCGCCAGCAAATGGACCGGCCCGCCGGGGGTGTGAAACAGCGGGTGCGCCGGATCGAATTTCCCGCTGCGGGAAACGACGCAGCGCAGGGGATCGCCCGGAGCCCGCATGGTCATCCGGTCCGCTTCCAGGGTTCCCCGGCCGACCAGCAGCGCGCCCGCGCCTTCCCGCAGCCGTAGCAGGCGCGCGTGATCTTCTTCGGAGGTCCAGCCGGAAGGACGTTTCGCCACGGAGGAGATTTTCCCGTCGGCGGAAACGGCGAAGTTGATGCTGATGCGGGGAAGCATGCCTAGGCACCCAAACTCTGCCGTCTGAAAAAGAGAGCCAGCTTTTTCCCCGCCAGGACCAGCCCGGCCAAGCCTGCTATCAAAACCAGCAAAACGACCACCAGCGCGCTGCCGGGATTCCTTTCGGCAAGTGCCAGCAAGGAGGGATAGGGCATCGCCGGAAACTCCGGCTCCTTCCACCCGTCCCAGAAATCCGGATGCGTGTCCGGGTGCATCCCGGCCTGGAACCGCTCTTCCTGGAAGGCCAGCCACGCGGCTTCCCGGGCTCTGGCGGCTGCGCGGGCCCTCTGAAAATACCGGGCGACCTTTTCCTGGTCGCGCAGCCCCCCGAAAAACCCCGGGACGACCTTCTCCCGGACCTCCGCCACCGGGTGCAGCGACCTTCCCCCGGCATCATAAAGCTCCTTTTCCCGCAGGTAGGCCAACTGCGCCAGCGACATCGAGCGCCCGGCGTGCAGGCAAACCTGCAGTGTCTGGAAAACATCGACGCTCTCCCAGGCCGCTCCGAGCTGGATCAGGCCCGTGATCCCCTGCCGCGCTTCTTCCAAGGTGAAATCCTCCCGGCTCATCCCGCCCCTGGGGACGGACATGACATCTTGGTCAAGCCGGAGGAAATTGACGTGACCGTACTCGGGCGGGTTGCTTGGGTCCAGCAACCAGCGGATGAACATCAGCTGGAACTTCTCCCGCCCGAAATGCGCGCCTGGATTCAATTCCAGTGCTTGGGCGACAAGCTTCTCCGACGCTTTGAGATCGGAGAGGTCGTAAGCACGGACATTTTCCGGTTTCGACGCCCAGCGAAGCAGGTGAAAGGTTCCGAGATTGGAGAGATAGCGGTAGCGCGAATCCGCTGTCTGATCCGGCGGCAAGCGGTCGAGGACCGCCTTCTTCCGCTCCATCCAGCCGATCGACTCGTCGTGGCGGCCCAGGCGGCTGCACGCGACCCCCGCGTCGTCGTAGAGGTCCAGGACCTCCGGCCTCTCCCGCAGTTCCCGGGCCACCCGCTCCAGGCGCATTTCGTAGTAGCGCGGCGGGTAGCGGTCGAACCAGCCGGTGATCGCCCGTACCGAATCGAGCCTGCCCTTCGCCTCCTCGCGGAGCGTGTCGCGATCCCAGATACACGCCCCGGCGGGCAGCATGCCGAGGAGAAGCAGGAAAACGGCACGGATCATGGCCCTGACATATGGCTCGCCGGAAGCGGCGGCAAGACTTGCCGGATGCCCTGCGGGGTGTATTTTCCGCGCCATGAGCAAGCCCCGACCGACTATCACCGCCTACCTCAAGACTTACTGCGGCTGGAGCGAAGGCGTGCGCGCCATCATGCGGAAATACGGCCTCGAATACGAGGAGAAGGACATCATCAAGAACCCCGCCTTCCGCTGGGAAATGGAGCAGCGCAGCGGCCAGCAGCTTTCCCCCTGCGTGGAGATCGACGGCACCATGCTCCCGGACATCTCCGGAGAGGAAGTGGAAACCTGGCTGATCGAGAACGGCTATCTGGAGCATAGCGAGGCCGAGGCCGACGCCCCGACCAACTCCGCTTGCAGCGACGAACAGCACGCCGCCATGGCCCGCGGCGAATTCCCGGCCAAACCGGGGAAGATCCGCTTCCTGGGCTAAGGGGCGATCATTCGTAGTGTGTCCAGAGGCGGAGAACCTTCACGGTTTTCTCCGCTTCGAGCACTTGATAGACGAGCCGGTGCTGGATGTTGATCCGCCGCGAATACGCTCCCTTCAAATCGCCGGTCAGAGCCTCGTAGGGCGGAGGATTGGCAAAAGGATTCACTCCGAGGAGTTCCAGCAATTCCTTCGCTTTCACCGCCAAGGGCGTGCCTTTCAGCTTCTTCGCGTCTTTCTTCGCCTGCGAAGTGTAGACGAGCACGTAGTTCATAGATCGATCTCCGTGCTGCAACGGTCCGGAGCTTCGGCCATTCCTTCGAGGATCGATTCGCGCATGCCGGGTATACTGACGAGGTACAAGGTTTCCTGGATCGCCCGCCAGTCCTCTTCCGCCACCAGCACGGCATCGCCACGCTTGCCCGTGATTTGCACGGGTTCATGGTCCCTGACCGCTGAATCGATGAGACTGTAGAGGTCGGTGCGGGCGGTGGTGGCGGTGACAACCTTCACGCCACGAGCGTACGCCATTCCGTACGCTCGTCAAGGACTCCCTTCGTCTCCCGCGGGGGGACAGCCGCCGGGATCACTCCCACTCGATGCTCGCCGGAGGTTTGGTCGAAATGTCGTAGAGCACCCGGTTGATGCCCTTCACCTCGTTGAGAATGCGGTGGCTGGTCTCGCGCAGGATGTGGTAGGGCAGTTCCACCCAGTCCGCCGTCATGGCGTCTTCCGAAATCACCGCCCGGAGGCTGGTGGCCCACTCGTAGGAACGTTCGTCGCCCTTCACCCCCACGGTCTTCACGGGAACGAGAGCGGCGTAGGATTGCCAGACCTTGTCATACCAACCGTGCTCCTTGAGCTTGCCGATGAAAATCGCGTCGCACTCGCGGATGATATGGAGCTTCTCCTCCGTGATGTCGCCGGGGCAGCGGACCGCGAGACCGGGGCCGGGGAACGGATGGCGCCACAGGATGTCGTGCGCGATGCCGAGCGAGGCGCCGAGCGCGCGGACCTCGTCCTTGAACAGTTCGGCGAGCGGCTCGAGCACCTTGCCCTGCGCTTGCAGATCGAGGATGCGATCGACGCGGTTGTGGTGGGTCTTGATCTTCGAGGCCTTCGACTTGGCGTTGGAGGCGCTTTCGATGACGTCGGGATAGAGCGTTCCCTGGGCCAGGTACTTTGCTCCTTCGATC
>CBFGVD010000409.1:0-3782 GCA_965651965.1 uncultured Verrucomicrobiaceae bacterium
GGGTGAAGGAATTCATCACCCGCGATGCCGGGCAGCCCTTTTGCCTGGTGGTCGCGCTGACCGAGCCGCACGCGCCCTGGGTCATGGGCGATCCCTCGGCCTACCCGCCGCGCGCGATCAAGCTGCCGGCGAATCTGGCGGATACCCCGCGCACCCGGCAGGATTTCGGCCGCTATCTGGCGGAGATCACCTACATGGACTCCCAGGTGGGCGGGATTCTCGGCTCGCTCGGGGAAGCGAAGCTCGATGCCGGGACCCTGGTGCTTTTCAGCAGCGAGCAAGGCGCCCAGTTCCCCGGGAACAAATGGACGAATTGGGACACCGGCCTGCATACCTCGCTGGTGGCCCGCTGGCCGGGCGTCGTTCCCGCCGGCCGCCGCACGGCCGCCCTGGTCCAATATGCGGATGTCCTGCCGACCTTCGTCGACCTCGCGGGCGGCAAGCCCGATCCCGGCGTTTTCGACGGCAGCAGCTTCGCTCCGGTGCTGCGCGGAGCGGCCGAAACCCATCGGGAATACACCTACGGGATGCACAACAACTATCCGGAAGGGCCGCCGTACCCCATCCGCTCGATCAGCGACGGGAATTGGCGTTACATCCGGAATCTCACGCCGGACAGGATTTACATCGAAAAGCACCTGATGGGCCGCACCGAGCATAATTCCTACTGGGGTAGCTGGGTTTACACCGCCTCGGAAAACCCGCGCCACCTGCGGCTGGTCGAGCGCTTCGTCAATCGTCCAGCGGAGGAGCTTTACCACACCGCGGAGGACCGGTTTGAAATGAAGAACCTCGCCGCCGATCCCGCGCATGCGGAGATCAGGGCGCGCCTCGCGAAGGAGCTGGACCGCCACCTCGCCGAGCAGCGCGACCCGGGCGTCCCCCTGGACACGCCGGAAGCCAGCGACGCCGCGAACAACCTGAAGCCGCTCTTTCCCGGCAAACCGTGAAGACTGCCGGACACCGGCCGATTTCCCGCTTGGAAACCGCGGCCGGGCGATTTCAACTTCCCGTCCCGTGTTCCAGATCGTCTTCAACGAAATCAGCGCCGCCGAGATCTCCCGTCTCGACACGCTCGAACAACTCGAGCTCCTGGACGAGTTCAAGGTGACCGAAGAGGATCTGGAGCACCTCGGCGACGAGCGTTTCGGCAGGATCGAGCGGGACGGGCGCGTGCTCTACCGCTTCCGGGCGAAGGACTGGCGTTTCTATTTCGAAGTGAAGGACGGCCTGGTGATCGTCCACCGCGTCCTTCACAAGGGTACTTTCTCGGATTTCGCCTTCCGCTCGAAGATTCCCATCGGGGAAGACGAGGAACTGGCCAAGTCCAAGCACTTCTGGAAGCTCATCGACGAGGGGCGCGCGGCGCGCCGCCTCTGAGGCGCGGGCGCGACGGAATCCGCGCCCGGAACGGATTTTATGCTTTCCGCCGGGCGAGGCGGGGAGATTAGTTTCCGCACATATGAAGTGGGGTATCTATGCCGTTCTCGCGTTTTTCGTGATCTTCGCCTGGTCCAAGTTCCACGGTACCGAGAAGGATATCCGCAAGGACGAGCAGCGCCTGGTGGAGCTGAAAAATACCGGCGAGGACGACGAGGAGGCGCAAGATCTGGCCAGCGAGATCGACAACCGCAGGAACCAGAAGACCTTCACGGGCATTTTGCTCGTTTTCCTGACCGCCGGCCTGGTCGGCATCATTTTCGTCATCCACGTCCTCCCGGCCATCGCCCACCGCTTCACCCATGCGGTGTATGACAGCGCGGAGATGGTGGAAAAGGATCCCATGCACGACGCCCGCGCCAAGGTCGCGCAGGGCGATTGGGATGGTGCGATCGAAGCCTTCCGCCTCGCCGCCGAGGCGGAGCCGCTCAACCGCTTGCCCTGGGTGGAAATCGCGAAGATCCAGCTCGAGCAGCTGGAAGACCCCGCCGCTTCCGTGCAGACGCTGCGCACCGCGATCGAGGGCCAGGAGTGGGAGGAGAACGACGCCGCGTATCTCATGTTCCGCCTGGCGGAGATCTACAACGGGGAGATGAGCGACCGGAATTCCGCGGCATCCATCATGCAGCAGGTGATCGACCAGTTCCCGGAAAGCCGCCACTCGGCGAATGCCCGCCACAAGCTCCGCGAGTGGGGCATGATCTGAGGCCATGCAGCGCGAGCTCCGCCGCGCGGTGGAGCGCCACCCCCTGCTGTGGGTGGCTGCGGCGGCTGCCGCCGGGGTGCTGCTTGCGGATGGCCGCGCCGGTGCCGGTGCGGCGGCTCTGGGGCTGATCCTCGCCTTGCCGCTGGTCTCGCGGCTGCGGGGCATGGTTTTCGCCTGCCTCCTGGCGTCCGGTACCGGCGGGATTCTCCATGCCTGGAGATTGGTCCCGCAGCGGGAAGCCGCCGCGGCGATCGCCGTGGAGCAGGTCCGCTCCGGAGTCGCCGCGGGCAGGGTGGTCTCTTCCCCGCGTGTCTCCGGCGGCGGCTGGACCGCGCTGGTGGCGCTGGAGGGCGGGCCGGGCGGCAGGGTTTCCTGGCGCGGCCGGGGGACTCCGCCGGTACCGGGGGAGATCATCCGGGCGAAAGGGGATTTCGAGCCCTTCCCTCCGATGCGGAATCCCGGGACCTTCGATGTCGCCGCCTGGCTTCACCGCCAGGGAGCCTGGGGCGTCTTCGAGGAGCGGGGCGAAAGGAGCGTCCCGCGGCCCGCGCCGCAGCTTGCCCGGCTGGAGGAGCGGCTCCGGGGGGATTTCCGGGAGGCGGTGACCGCGGGGCTGGATCCCGCCGGGCGGGAGGCCGCGGTGATCCGCGCCATGGTCCTGGGCGACAGCCCGAGGGAGGACGAGGCGCTGGTGGAGGCCTACCGGGCCAGCGGCACCCTGCATGTCTTCTCCGTCAGCGGCATGCACGTGGGGATGATCGGCCTCATCGGCTGGCTTGTCCTCCGGTGCTTCGCCGTGCCGCGCCGTGCCGCCGTGGTTGTGCTCGTCCTGGGAATGTTCGCCTATGCCTGGATCACGGGCATGAAACCGCCGGCGGTCCGGGCGGCGACGATGGCGGCCGTGATCCTGGGGGCCTTTTTCTTCCGCCGCCGGCCGGACCTGCTGAATGCGCTCGGCCTGGCGCTCCTGCTCGCGGTGCTGGCGGATGGACACCTGATCTTCCAGCCGGGGGTGCAGCTCTCCTTCGGCGTCGTCTTCGTCATGGGAATTGCCACCGCCCTGGCCACGCGTCCCTATGCCTGGATCGCCTGGCGGGAGCCCTACCTGCCGCGGCAGCTCTACACCAAGGCCGGGGAAGGGTGGTTGCTCTTCCGGCAGAGGGTCGCCACCGCCTTCGGAGCCTCCACGGCCGCCAGTATCGGCTCCATCCCGCTGACGCTGTGGCATTTCGGCTTCCTCGCGCCGGTATCGATCCTCGCCAGCACGCTCATCGGTTCGGCGGTTTTCCTGCTCATGGCGCTTGCGCTCCTTGCCGCCGCGCTTTCCCCGCTGCGGCCCGCCCGGGAAGGGGTGAACCGGGTGAACGGCGGCGTCGCCCGGCTCTGCACCGGCATCGCGCGCTTCTTCGCCGCGGTGCCCGGGGGGAACCGGAGTTTTCCGCGCGACCGGCCGGGGGAAAATTTTCTCGTCGTGTACGATCCCGGCTACGGGAACGGTGCCTCTCTGCTGCACGAGAGCGGGCGGTCCGTGCTCTTCGACACCGCGGGGGCGGGGAGTTTCCGCCACATGCTCGCGCCCTCGCTGCGGCACATGGCCCTGGAACCGGGGACGATTTTCCTCAGCCATCCGGATGGC
>CBFGVD010000410.1:0-3750 GCA_965651965.1 uncultured Verrucomicrobiaceae bacterium
GAGAAATGGGGCCGCGCTGTCCTCGTATCCCCGTTTCAATGAATCTCTTCCTCCTCCTGTGGCGCGCCCTCCCGGCGCTGCTGTTCGTCATGCTGCCGGGGCAGGCACTGCGGGCGAACTCCTTCTTCGCGATGGAGACCTGTCTGGACGGGGATCCCGCGGCCTCCGCGGCCTTGTTGGACGAATTGGGCTACGATGGCCTCGGAGCCGCCACCGGGTCGGCCGCCGGCCTCCGCGATGCGGTGGAAGGGCGCGGGATGCGCGTTTGGAGTCACTACGCGACCCTCAAGCTCAAAGAGGGCGGGGCGGACGCCGAGACGTTCCAGAAAATCAGGCAGCTCTCCGGTAGCTCCGCAGCGCTCTGGCTGGCCATCGAGGAGGGCCCGCGCGACGAACTGGCGCTAGTGGAAGCGCTCCGGCCCCTCGCGGAGCTGGCAGGGAAAGAGAAGGTCCGCCTCTCCCTCTACCCGCATGCGGGCTATCGCATCGCCCGCTTTTCCGATGCCGCGCACATCGCCGGGAAGCTCGGCGGCGGGCATGTCGGTGCGACCTTCAATCTCTGCCACTGGCTGAAAACGGAAGGGGAGGCCGACCCGCTTCCCGCGATCCTGCGGGAAAAGGAGCGGTTGCAGTTCGTGACGATCAACGGCGCGGACCGCGGCGATACGAAAGCGATGGGTTGGGACCGCCTGATCCGCCGCCTGGGGGAGGGCAGCTACGATGTGGCGGGTTTCGTACACCGCCTCCAGGTGGAGGCGGATTGGAAAGGGCCCGTCGGTCTCCAAGGCTACGGCATCGGCGGTGACGCGCGGGAAAATCTCGCCCGCTCCATGACCGCCTGGCGGAAGATGAGCGGAAGCTTGGACGGCCTGGTGGTGACCGGTTACCAGGGCTGGTTCCGCTGCGAGGGGGACGGCTCCGGGAACGGCTGGTTCCACTACTCCGCGGGCGGGAAATTCGGCCCGGAGACCACGCATGTGGAAATGTGGCCGGACATGAGCGAACTGGGGCCGGAAGAGCGCTTCGCCACGCCCCTGCGGCATGCGGACGGGCGGGTGGCGGAGGTTTTCAGCTCCGTGAAGGAACCGACCGTGCGGCGGCATTTCAAGTGGATGCGGGAATACGGGATCGATGCCGCCTTCGTGCAGCGCTTCGCAGGTCAGGCGCGGAATCCGCAGCACCGCGCGTCCATGGATCTCGTGCTCGGCCACTGCAAGGCCGCGGCGGTCGCGGAGGGCCGGAAATGGGTGTTGATGTACGACCTTAGCGGCCTGGGCGCGCGGCACTATCCGGGCGTGGGGGAGGATTGGCAGAAGCTGAAGGAAAAAGGACTATGGTCCGCGGAGGACCCGGCTTATCTCCGCTACCGGGGCAAGCCGCTGGTGGCGCTCTGGGGACTCGGTTTCAACGACCGCCCGCCGAACCTGCGGGAGTGGGAGACGCTGGTGGCGTATTTCAAGGACCGGGGCTGTGCGGTGATGCTCGGCGTGCCCTGCTACTGGCGGACGCTCGACCGCGACACGATCGCGGATCCGGCGCTGCACGAAATCATGGCGCGGGCGGACCTCGTCAGCCCCTGGGCGGTGGGGAGATTCGGCACGCCGGAGGATGCTGCACGGCGGGTGGAGCCGCTATTGAAGCCGGATCTGGCCTGGTGCCGGGACCGGGGCCTGGGCTACCTGCCGGTGGCCTTCCCCGGCTTCAGCTGGCACAATCTGATGAAAAGCCGGGGGCAGGAGGCGGAACAGGATGCCATCCCGCGCCTCGGCGGGCGCTTCCTCTGGAGCCAGGCCGTTGCCGCCCGGCGTGCGGGCAGCCGCTCGCTCTATCTGGCGATGTTCGACGAGATCGACGAAGCCACGGCGATTTTCAAAACCACGCAGGATCCGCCGGTGGGTGAAGTGCCCTTCCTGAAGGAGCCTGGAGTCCGCCCGGACCACTACCTCTGGCTGAGCGGGGAGATCGGAAAGATGCTGCGCGACGGACGGGAGGCGGGGGCGGGGATGCCCGCAAGGTAAAGACCCGGGCACGTCGCGGTTGAAATCGCCGGGAGCACCCGCTAGACCCCCTGCCGATGCGGCTTTACGACACGCTGGCCCGGGAGCTCAAGGAGCTCCGCCCCCTCGATGGCACGACCTTCCGGTTCTACTGCTGCGGGCCCACCGTGTACGGCCCGGCGCACATCGGGAACTTCCGCACCTTCGTGCTGCAGGATGTCTTCCGCCGTACCCTGGAAACCGGCGGGATGCGGACCTTCCACGTGCGCAACATCACCGACGTGGACGACAAGACGATCCGCGACTCCCAGGCGGCGGGGATGAAGCTCACGGACTTCACCGCGAAATGGACGGCGAAGTTCCACGCCGACTGCGAGGCGCTCGGCCTGCTGCCCCCGCACGTGGAGCCCGGCGCGGTCGAGCACATCCCCCAGCAGGTGGCGATGATCGCCACGCTGGTGGAAAAGGGCCACGCCTACGCCGCCGCGGACGGCTCGGTCTATTTCAACATCGCCTCCTTCCCCGGCTACGGGAAGCTCTCCCGCCTGGACACCCGCGAGCTGGAGCTGGGCAAGACCCAGAACGCCCGCGCGAACTCCGACGAGTACGAGAAGGACAGCCTCTCCGACTTCGTGCTCTGGAAGGGCCGCAAGCCGGAGGACGGCGTGAATTTCTGGCCCTCCCCCTGGGGCGAGGGCCGGCCCGGCTGGCACCTGGAGTGCTCGGCCATGATCCAGGAATACCTGGGCCCGGACTTCGACCTCCACTCCGGCGGCGTGGACCTGACCTTCCCGCACCACGAGAACGAGATCGCGCAGAGCCGGTGCGCCTGCGGCGGGCACTTCGCCGCCCACTGGTTCCACATCACCCACCTGCTGGTGGACGGCGGGAAGATGTCGAAGTCGCTGAACAATTTCCACACCCTGGACGACCTGAAGGCGAAGGGCTTCACCGCCATGGAGCTGCGCTACGTGCTCATCGGCGGGCACTACCGCAAGCAGCTCAACTTCACCCTGGACTCCCTGCACGCCGCGCGGGAGGCGCTGGCCAAGCTGGCGAAGGGTGCCCGCGCCCTGGCGGCGAAGGCCCCGGCGGAAACGGTGCTTTCCACGGTGGACTTCGGGCCCTTCCAAGCGGCCTGGGATTCCCTCAACGACGACCTGAACACCCCCGGCTGCCTCGGCGGCCTCTTCACCGGCCTGCGCGAGGCCGCGAAGCTGGAGGGCGAGGCGGCCGCGAAGGCGCTGGCCGCGCTCAACCGCATCCTGCGCGCCCTGGGCCTGACCCTGCCGGAGGAGGAGCCGGAAGCGGAAGTGCCCGCGGAAATCCGCGCCCTGGCGGAGGAACGCTGGGCTGCCCGCAGCGCCAAGGATTGGGCAAAGGCCGACGAAATGCGGAAGCAACTCACCGACCTGGGCTGGAACATGAAGGACGGCAAGGAAAGCTACGAGCTGACGCCGGTGTAGGGGCCGCTTGCTCTCCATCACTCCCTCCGCTACCCTCCGGCCATGATCCTGAGCGCCGTCATCACCGAGGCCGAGGAGGGCGGATTTGTCGCCCTCAACCCGGAAACGGGCACCACCACCCAAGGCGAATCCCTCGAGGAAGCCCTCGAAAACTTGCGCGAGGCCACGGCCCTCTACCTTGAAGAGTTTCCGATGACCCAGAAGCGTCCGGCCGTCATGACCAGTTTTGAACTGACCCATGCCTGAATTGCCACGGGTCAGCGGGGCTGAGTGTGTGAGAGCCCTGG
>CBFGVD010000411.1:0-3730 GCA_965651965.1 uncultured Verrucomicrobiaceae bacterium
CTGGCCAACGATACCGGCAAGCTGGAGTTCAGCTTTTTCCCGATGGAGAAGTGCGCGGGCTTCGGCCTGTTGCAGCGGGACCGCCGCTTCGCCGCCTACGAGGATGCGGAGGCCTCCTACCACCAGCGGCCCTCCCTGTGGATCGAGCCGACCAGCGACTGGGGCTCCGGCAAGGTGATGCTGATGGAGATCCCGACGCACAACGAGGTCTCCGACAACATGGTGGCGCTCTGGGAGCCCTCCCGCACGCCCCAGCCCGGCGAGCGGATCGAATTTTCCTACAAGCAGCACTGGACGACCGAAGCGGACCCCGCCCACGCGGGCGGCCACGTCACGGCCACGCGCACCGGCCTGCACGACTGGCAGCCGGAGCAGCGCACCGTGGCGGTGGAATTCGAGGGCGGACGCCTGGAGAAATGGGAGGGCGATCCGCCGGAAGCGGTGGTGACGGCGCTGGGCGAGGGCGGAAAGAAGGTCAAGATCCAGGGTACCACCGTGCAATCGCTGCCGGAAGGCCGCTGGCGCGTGGCCTTCCAGATCGCCCCGGCCCAGGAGGGCGGGAAGCTGGCCGACGCCGGACCCCAGGAGTTGCGCTGCAGCTTGAAAAAGGGAGAGGATTTCCTGACCGAAACATGGGCCTACCGCATCACCCCCTAGAAACGCTGCGCCCGCTGAGCGAAACCGAGCTCACGGAGTGGGAAGAAGCCTACGCGGCGGTGGAGGCGTATTTGCAGGCGCTGCGGCTGCGCAACCGCCTGCTGGTGGCGGAGATGGTGCGCGCGATCCTGTGGCGGGCCTCCGCCCGCGGCGCGCGGGAGCCCGGCGTGCCCGCCCGCGTGCTGGCCATGGAAGAAACCCTAAGCGAGATCGCGAACTGGACCCAGGACGTGCTGGACGAGCCGCTGGAAAACCGCCGCCTGGCCGCGCGCGGCCGCCTGGCGCTGCTGCTGGCGGACATGCCGGGGAAATGGCAGGGCGTCTTCCTGACCCCCGCCCCCTGGCCCGCCGCCTTCAAGGAGGCGATGTGCAAATCCTACCTCGCCGCAGGCCCGCGCTTCGCGGAGCTGACGATGGTGCCCCGCCCGCTGGAGCTGAACGTGATCGGCACCGGGGCGGCGCAGTGGTGGGAAACCATGGACCGCCGGCCGATCGTCCGGAAGATGTTCGCCCTTTTCCTGCTCGCGCTGGTCGGGGCGACGCTGTGGTTCATTTTCTTCATGTGATGGACGAGGCCGGCACAACCCGGGAAAAACCGGTGCGACCCTTTTTCCACCGCTTCCGTGCCCGGCTGCGGAGGCTGGTCTTCTTCGGCAGCGTGGCGCTGGTGAATCTGGCGGCGTGCTACTGGTTCTACGATCTCTTCACCCGCATGGGCATGCACCGCGCCCACGTGCTACTGCTGGGGGTCTTCTTCATCCTGAACGGGCTGCTGGTGCTGGGCTCCTTCCACGCGATCTTCGGCGCCTGGGACATCCTGTGGGGGAAGAAGCGGGCCGTGCGGATCACGAAGCTGGCGGAGCAGGCCGGGGACGGCCCGCTGGCCCGCCGCTACGCGGTGGTGATGCCGGTTTACAACGAGGACAGCAGCCGTTTCTGCGCCAGGATCGAGGCCATCTACCGCTCGATCGAGGCGACGGGACACCTGGATTCCTTCGATTTCTTCATCCTGAGCGATACCCGCGACCTGGACCTGTGGGTGCTGGAGGAAACGGCGTGGACGAACTTGTGCCGGAAGCTGGGCGGCTTCGGCCGCATCTATTACCGCCGCCGGAAGATCAACTCGAACCGCAAGGCCGGGAACATCGGCGACTTCGTGCGCACCTGGGGCGGCGGCTACGAGGGCATGGTGGTGCTGGATGCGGACAGCCTGATGGATGGCGCGGACATCGTGAAAATGAGCCGCGTGATGGAGGCGTATCCGAATCTGGGCATCCTCCAGACGCCGCCGAAGCTGATCCGCGGGTCATCGGTCTTTACCCGCCTGCAACAATTCGCGATGCGCCTGTACGGGCCGCTCTTCATCCGCGGGCTGAACTGGTGGCAGCTCGGCGGCGGCAGCTACTGGGGCCACAACGCGCTGATCCGGGTGCAACCTTTCTCGGAATTCTGCGAGCTGCCGGACCTGCCGGGCCGCGAGCCCTTCGGCGGGAAAATCCTCAGCCACGACTTCGTGGAAGCCGCGCTGATGGTTTCCCAGGACTGGGAAGTGTGGCTCGCCTGGGACATCGAGGGCACCTACGAGGAAGCCCCCCCGACGCTGATCGACCACCTCAAGCGGGACCGCCGCTGGTGCCAGGGGAACCTGCAGCACCTGTGGCTGATCTTCGCGCGCAAACTGCCGCTCACCGTGCGCGCCCATCTTTTCATGGGCATCATGGCCTATCTCGGCAGCCCGCTCTGGTTCCTCTTCCTGATCCTGGGGACCTGGGTGGCCTGGGACCGGGCGCGAAGCCAGCTCAGCAACCTGCCCTACGACGGCACCCAAATAAGCCGCTGGCTGGAGATCGACGGGTTGACGCAGAGCCTGATCCTGACCGGCTTCATCTTCCTGCTGCTCTTCCTGCCGAAGATCCTGGCCCTCGCCGGGGCCGTCCTGGTGCCGCGCGTCCGCCGCTCCTTCGGCGGTTTCTTCCCGCTGGTGGCGGGGGTCTTCCTGGAAACGCTGCTCTCCATGCTGCTGGCCCCCTGCGTGATGGTGGCGCACACGCTCATCGTCGCGGGCATCGTGCTCGGGCACGCGGTCGGCTGGGGCAACCAGAACCGCGAGGCGGACGGCACCGGCTGGGGGGAAGCCGTGAGCGTGCACGCGCCGCCGACCTTCCTGGGGATCGCCTGGGCGGTGCTGGCGTGGAATATCAGCCCTGTCTTCGCGGCGTGGATGTCCCCCATCCTGCTGGGCCTGATCCTTTGCATCCCCGTCTCCGTATGGACCAGCCGCTCCCGCTACGGCAAGGCGCTGGCGAAGCGCCGCATCCTGGCCACGCCGGAGGAACTGGACCCGCCGCCGGTGATGAAGCTGGCGGACGTGGCCCACGCCTCCGTGGACCCCGCGCTGGATGCGGCGGTGCCGGGCCGCTACGGGGTCATGGCCGCGGTGGTGGACCCCTATGTGAACGGCGTGCATGTCTCCTTGCTGGAGGCCGCCGAACTTTCCACGGAGGGCGAGGCCCTGGTCGAGCGCTGCCTGACCCTGGGGCCGGGATCCATGACGAAGGAGGAGCTGAACGAACTGCTCTACCTGGCCCCCGCGATGCTCGCCCTGCACCGCGCGGTCTGGCTACGCCCGGCGGAGGGCATCCACGCCGCCTGGACGCAGGCGGTGGAGAGCTACCGCCGCAGGATTGACGGCGGGATGCCGGAAGACATAGCGTGATCTCCATACCCGGAGATCCGCCGATGAAAACCCCGCTTGTTCTCTTGTCCTCCTGTCTTCTTGCCTCCTGCAGCAGCGGACCGGCCTCGAATCCTTCCATCTCCGCGGGCCGTTATGCCGCCCTGGCGGATGGGAAGACGGCGAAAACCCCCGCCGCCTACCGGCTGACGGTGGAAATCACGGAAAAGGTCCGCAGGCGGGGCTAGCGGCCGACGCGCCGCCGTCTCCCCATTATAACGCTTGAGCCTCCCGGAATCATTTGCTACACGCAGCCTCGCTCCGCCCCTCGGGCGCAGCTCCTACCTCGGCGTGCGGTCGTGGCGGAATTGGTAGACGCGCAGCGTTGAGGTCGCTGTG
>CBFGVD010000412.1:0-3713 GCA_965651965.1 uncultured Verrucomicrobiaceae bacterium
GGCCCATCGCGCGAACGGCCTGGCCGCGCGCGCCTATCATGCCGGACTGCCGGATGAGTTCCGGGCCTCCGCCCAGGAGGATTTTATGGCCGGCCGCACCCGGGTCATCGTGGCCACCATCGCCTTCGGCATGGGGATCGACAAGGCGGACATCCGCGCCGTCTATCACTACAATCTCCCGAAGAGCCTGGAAAACTACACCCAGGAAACCGGCCGCGCGGGGCGGGACGGCGGGGTCTCCGCCTGCGAGCTGCTGGCCTGCGGGGACGATCTGGTGACGCTGGAGAACTTCATCCACGGGGACACGCCCTCGCCGGCCGCCATCCGCCATTTCATCGATCACGTCCTGCGCCTCGGCACGGAGTTCGACCTTTCCGCCCACGAGCTGTCCTCGGTGAACGACATCCGCCCGCTGGTGGTCGGCACCTTGCTCACCTATCTGGAGCTGGAGGGCATCATCGAAGCCACGCGCTCCTTCTGGTCCGCCTACCAGGCGCGGCTCCTGCGGGATTTCGAGTCCATGCTGGCGGGCTACGATGCGCGGCGGAAGAGCTTCCTGAGGAAGATCTTCGCCGCCGCGAAGGAGGGTCGGAGCTGGTATTCCTTCGAGGTCGCGGAAGTGGCGATGAAGACCGGGGAAGATTCCCGCCGCATCACCGCCGCGCTGGTTTATCTGGAGGAGGCGGGGGATCTCGTGCTGAAAAAATCCGGCATCCGGCAGGGCTACCGCCTGAAGAAAGATCCCGGCGACCTGCGAGAACTGGCGGCGCGGCTGGAGGCCCAGTTCCACAGGCGGGAGGAGGCGGACCTGCGCCGCCTGCACGAGGTGCTGGAGCTGGCGGAGCACCCAGGCTGCCTCACCGCCTTTGTCACCGCACATTTCGGCGAGACTCTGGCGGAAGCCTGCGGCCACTGCGACCGCTGCCGGGGGATCGCGCCGCGCCCGGTGCCCCGCACGCGGCAGCCCGGCCCTTCGCGGGAGGAGCTCGCCCTGATCGCCCGGCTGCGGGAGGAAGGCCACCCCGCGCTGAAAACTCCCCGCCAGTTGGCGCGCTTCCTCTGCGGCATTTCCAGCCCCGCCGTCTCTCGCGCGCGCCTCAGCCGGCACGATGCCTTCGGCCTGCTGGAGCGGCTGCCTTTCGCGGAGGTCCTCGCGGAGGCGGAGGTTTTCCACGGGCAGCGCTGAGGTGGCGGGCGGGGTCGGATCGGCGCAGACGGCGCTTTTTCCCGCATTTTCTGTCGCCGACCGCTCCCTTTTTGATGGACGAATGATGATCGTGACGAAATTGTCACAGGCATTATCGTGACGCTTCCCGATTGAAACCCGCGCCCGGCTCAAGGCGTGCCGGCATCGCCGCGATGGATCCCCCTGCCCATGGACGCGAGTCAGAACAGACGAGAATTCAAGTTCGTGCTTCCACCTCATCTCGAGGGCATCCTGCGCGCGCGGGTGGCCGCGGTGATGGAGGCGGACCGCGGCGCGGAAGACGGCTATCCCGTGCTGTCCGAATACTTCGATACGGCGGAGCGCGGCAGCTACTGGCAGAAGCAGATGGGGGTGCAGAACCGCCGCCGCATCCGGAGCCGTGTCTATGGGCGCAGGGACGGGGCGATTCCCGCCAGCGCCTTCATCGAGGTGAAGCACAAGCTGGACGGGGTGACCGTGAAGCGGCGCGTCCCCGTGGGGCTGGACGAGCTGGCGCGTTTTTCCGAAGGCGCCCTGCCGGAGCGGGAATGCCATGCCTCGCCTGCCGACGAGCGCGTCTTCGCCGAAATCCGCGATCTGGTGGCAGACGGCGAACGCCGCCCGGTGGTGCAGATCCGCTATCACCGCTACGCCTTCGACAGCGGGCCGGAGGGAACCATCCGAATCACTTTCGACAACGACCCGCGCTGCCGCTTCCGGCTCCTGCCCCTGGAACCGGATGATCCGGACTTCGAACTGCCTCTGCTGGAGCCGGGCTCGGCGATCATGGAGGTGAAGACCATCGGTCCGGTGCCTTACTGGTTCCGGAACCTGATCGGCGAGTTCCAGCTCGTGCCCCGCGGTTTCAGCAAGTATGCGGCGGCTTTGGAGATGTACGAGTTCCAGCGGCGGAAGGCTCCGGCCAAGACCCAACCGCTGGAGGCGAAGGCGAGACGGGTACTCCCGGCGGGGACGGATGAAAAGGGCCGGCCCTTGCCCGCCGCCACCTCCCGGCTGCCGCGCCGCCCCGCGGCCCCGCATGCGGAGAACCCGGGCCTGCTGGCACGCTGGATCATGAGGCTCGTTTCCCGCTTCCAGATCCAAAAGGCGCGCTGAAACCCCGCCCGGATCCGCCGCTCCCGCCCGTTTCCCCAGTGCTCGCATGTACCCCTTCAAAACCCTGACCGCAATCCTCCCCGGCCTCCATGCCGCCGCCGAAACCCCGGCCGGCTTTTTCGACAATCTCCTGCCTCCCGGCGGCGATCTGGCCGTCGCGCCCGGCCCGCTGGAAGTCGCCATGGCGATGGGCATCAGCCTGGCGCTCAATCTGGTCATCGCCACCATCTACCGCCGGACCTACAAGGGCACCCGCTATTCCCAGGACTACGTCCAGACGCTCATCATGATCGGGGTGGTCACCACCATCCTCATCATGGTGGTGGCGGGGAACGGCGCGATCGCCTTCGGCATGTTCGCCGCGTTCTCCGTGATCCGCTTCCGCCGTACGCTGGGGCAATCGCGGGACCTCGCCTTCGTCTTCTTCGCCATGGCCATCGGCATGGTGGTGGGTGCCCGGCTCTACGAGATGGCGCTGGTCATCACGGCCATCGTCGGCACGGCCATCGTCGTCCTCACGAAGCTGGATGCCTTCGCCCCGCGCCGGGCCTCCCACATGCTGACGCTGCGGATGACGAGCGACATGGACTTCGAGAAGCTGCTGGAGCCCGTCTTCGGCGAGTTCGCGGATCGCGTGGAGCTGGTCAGCGTCTCCTCCGCCCAGGCGGGGATGATGACGGAGCTGCGCTACGGCATGCAGCTCAAGGTGGGCGCGAGCACGCCCAGGCTCCTGGAGGCGCTCCATCTCGTCTGCGGGAACAACCGCGTGATCCTGACGCCGACCGGCAACGAGCTCGACCTGTGAGCCCGCCTTTCCCCGATTTCCTACCCCGCAACCCACGATGAAAACCCTGGCCCGCATCGCACTCTGCACCTGTCTCGCCGCCGCCCTGCCGGCACCAACCCGTGCCGCGGAGGCGGAGAAACCGGGGCAAAAAAAGGAAGAGAAGAGCGGCAAGAAGAACAAATCCAAGAAGCGGGACAAAGACGGCAAGGACCCTGCGGACGCCAAGGGCATGATCGTGGAAACCCCGCCCGGGGCCGCAAGCAACGAGGGCGACTGGTGCACCTGGCTGCAGGAAGACCCCGGCCTGCTCTACGACAACGACAAGAACCCCTGGATCCAATCCTTCGAGATCGGAGGGCGTTTCCAATACCAGGCGGCGTACCTGGAGGGCACCGATGTCAACGGCAGGGACTTCAACGACAAGTACGACGAATACCGGAGATTCCGCCTGGAAACGAAGACGGATTTCCTGCGCTTCCTCACCGCGGAGGTGAACGTGAACCTGGTGTCCGACGACAGCTTCCGCGACCAGTACTTCAGCGATCTGGAGTGGGGCTACGACCGCTTCGACGAGGCGACCATCGAACTCGACCTCGACGAGGCCCTGGGCGGCGGCGGGCCCTT
>CBFGVD010000413.1:0-3712 GCA_965651965.1 uncultured Verrucomicrobiaceae bacterium
CGAGATCCGCAATGAAGGGGATGCCCTGGCGCGCGTGGTGGAGGTTTCCGGGCTGCGGCCCCTGGAGGGCGCGGAGGGCCGCTTCTTCACCGGTAGCGGCAGGCTGCGGGTGATCGTGGGCTTGAAGAGCACCGCCGCCCGCCCGGTGGAGCTTGCCGCCGTGTCCCTGGAGGGCAGGCCAGCGGAGGACCGCGGCGGCATCTCCTTCGTCCTGCGGGGAGATCTGGAAGTCACGCGCGCCGGGGAAGCCGTGGAGCTTCTGGAGGGCGTCGCCCTTGGCGGCGCGGCATCGGGCGAGGGCTGGTTCACGCGCTTGAAGCGGAAGGGCGACGGATTCGTTCACGAGATCGTGGGAGAGAAGGAAGGCGTATTCCCCTTCGAGTTGTCCTTCGAGGCCCCCTTGGTCCGGCGCGGGGATTGGCGCGGCGTGGACTTCCGGCTCCAGGGCGGGGCGGTGGTGCCGGTCACGATCCTTGGCCTGGAGGAAGACGTGTCCTTCAAGCAGGACGAGGCGGTGGTGCCTGAGCACCGGGACGGCCGGTGGACCGGCTTCCTGCCCGCGGCAGGTACGGCCGCCTTCGCGTGGAAGAGCGGGCGTGTGGAAGGAGAGGGCGCGCTCTTTTTCACCGGCAGCGAGATCGCGGACCTGCGGGTCGGCGCGGGTCTGGCGCGGCGCTATTCGCGCATCGGCTTCCGCATCCTGCAGGGCAAGCTGGAGGTGGTGAAAATCCGCGTGGAGGGCAGCGGCGAGATCCTGGCGGTGAAGGGGGAGCAGGTGCTGAACTGGTCGGTCTCCGGTGAAGGCGGCGCGCGGATGCTGGACATCCGCTTGAGCCGTCCGATCGAGGGCGAGGGTGCCATCGAGATCGAGGCGCAGGACGCCATCGGCTCCTTTCCGGCGAAGCTCGATCCCCTGCGCTTCTCGCCCGTGGGGGCCCTGAGGCACGGCGGCTACCTGCGGGTGGCGAACGACGGCGCGGTGCGCCTGGAGATCACCGGTGCGAAGGACATGATGCAGCTTCCCCCGGCGCAGTTCCCGTGGGCGAAGGAGGACGATGGATTCCGCCAGGCATTCGTCTATCGTTTTCCCTCCGCCGCCTATTCCTACGGGATAGCCGCGGATCAGGTCCTGCCGGAAGTCACGCTTTCGGAGGTCACGGTTCACGAGTTCGGGGAAACGGACCGGCGCATCTCCGCGGATCTGGAACTGGATATCCGGGAGGCCCCGCTGCGCGAGTGGACGGTGGAGATCCCGGAGGACTTCGCCGTCGCCGCGGTGGAGGGAGAGGGAGTGGCGGATTACAGCCTGGCGAGCGAGGTGCAGGAGGGGCGGCGCGTCCTGAAAATCCTTTTTTCTACCTCCCTGATCGGGCGGCACCTCGTCGTGCTGCGCCTGGAGAAGAACCTGGCGGCACGGGCGGGGGAGTGGATGCTGCCGGATTTGACCTATCCGGGCGTGAAGAGCGCCCGCGGGTACATCGGGGTGATATCCGCTCCCGGGTTCCGCATTTCCCCAGGCACGATTTCCGGCTTGGCCGAGACGCCGCCGGATTATTTTCCGAAGAAACTGCCCGGCTTGCAGCAGGCCTTCCGCATCCGCGAGCCGGGCTGGAGCGCGGCGCTGCGGGTAGAGGCGCTGGGCCGGAGCATCCAGGCCGATGTTTTCCATCTCTACTCGCTCAAGGAGGGGTCCGTCACGGCCAGCGTGCTGGTGAATTACTTCGTGATCGGCGCGCCCGCGAACCAGTGGCGGCTGCGCCTGCCCGCAGGGCCGGGAAACGTGGACGTGACCGGGCAGAACGTCGGCCGGGACTGGCGGGTAGAGGACAACGTGCTGGTGATCCCGCTGGCGCGGCCGGTGCTGGGTGCGGGCACGGTGCTGGTCACCTTCGAGCAGGCGATGAGCGCGCGGGGCGGCGAGCTTTCCCCCGGCGAGGTGAGGCCGCTGGACGTGCAGTCCGAGCGCGGCCACGTGCACGTGGTCAGCCCGCTCCAGGTGAACCACGCGATTTCCCGTAGCGAGGGCTCCGTGCTGAAGCTGGACCCCTCCGAATTGCCCGCGGAATACCGCCTGCTCAGCAGCGCGCCCACGCTTGCCGCATGGCAATACAGCGCGGGAGATATTTCCCTCGGCATGAAAATCGAGTGGTATGAGCAAGGGAAGACCATCGAGCAGCTCGTGGATCGTGCGGAACTTGCCAGCCGTGTCTCCAGGGACGGCCAGGCGGTTACGGACGCACGGCTTTTCGTGAAGGCGCGCGGGCGCACGGTGCTGGGAGCCACCCTGCCGGAGGGAGCAGGCCTGTGGGAGGTGAAGGTGGACGGCGAGGCGGTGAACGCGAGGGAGGACGGGGCGAAGATCCTGATCCCGCTGCCTGCAAAGGCCGACCCCAACGACCCGATCGAGGTGCGGATCCGCTACGGGACCCGGGCGGAGCGGGCGACTTCCCCGCGGCTGGCGGCACCGCTGCTGGATGCGCCCGCCGTTTTCAGCGAGTGGAAGGTGAGTGCGGACGAAGGCCGCCGCCTGGTGCCGCGCAGGGGTTCCTTGAAACCGGCGGGCCCGGTGCTGACCGAAACCGGGACGGAGTGGATCCAGGCGAAGGCGCGCCTGGCCACGGCACTGGTCCTGCTGGCCGGGGCGCTCGGCTTCTTCCTTGCCCGTTTCCCCGCGGCCCGGGCGTTCTCGCTCCTGTTCACCGCCGGGGCGGGTGCCGGGGCTTTGGTCCTGGCCTTCCGGGCCTTCTCCGACCGGCGCGTGAATCTCGCCACCGTGGAATATGCGATGCCCGCGCTTCCGCCTGCGGAGCCGCTGGCGGTGGAAGTCGGCAATGTGGCTCCCTGGTTTTCCATGATCAGCATCGGGGGCATCTGCATGGTGTTGCTCGGTGCGGGCCTGGCGCTCCACGGCTTCCTGCGCGGAGGAAGGGGAGCGGCTTGGAGCGGGCCGGGCGGGATCGCCCTGATCGGGCTGGGCCTGCTGTCCCAGCGGATGGGTGCGGTGCCGTTCTTCGCGGCCTTCGGCGTCGTCCTGCTGTTCGGGAAGGTGCTGCCGTCCCTGCTTTCGCTCGCGCGGCGGCAACCGCTGGCGGCCACGGCGCTGCTGCTCCTTTCCCTGCTCGGGCCGCAGGCGCGCGGGGAGGACGCGGCACCGCCGGAGCGGATGGCCCCGGTCCCCTTCGAATCGGCGCTGCACGCATGGAAGATCGCCGATGGCCGCCTGAGCGGCAAACTGGCGGTGGAGGCCAGGGGCAAGGCGGATGAACGCTACCTGCTGCTGAAGTCCCCGGCGGTGCTGACCGGTTTCGAGGGCGAAGGCTGGCGCGTGGTGAAGGCGGAGAGCGGCGGCAAGGAGGTGTACTTGCTCACCGCCACGGCGGAAGGGAGGAAGACCGGCAAGGCCACCTTCGAGATGCCGCTGCCGGAGCCGCAGGCGGGCTGGCAGCTCCCCTCCGGGCCGGCGGCGGTGCAGCGCGCGGACATCCGCTGGAATCAGGAAGGATGGGAATTCACCTCGCCGCAGGCCGCCCGGGTTACACCGCTGGACCTCCCCGGGGAGAGCGGTGCGGAACTGGTGCTGCGGCCCGCCGCGGAGACAGCATTCAGCGCCCGCCCGAAACAGCGGGACGCCGCGGGAGAGCAGACGCAATTTTACGCCGAGCTTTCGGATCTCTACCTGCCGGGCGCGGGCATGGTGACGGGGAGGCATTTT
>CBFGVD010000414.1:0-3712 GCA_965651965.1 uncultured Verrucomicrobiaceae bacterium
GAAGCGAGCCCGCGGCGATCAAAACGCTTTCGTTCGCACTCCCCCCAAGGAAGACGGCACCGAAACACGGAATCGCGGGGAGGCCGAGCAGGACGGCGACCCATGCCCGGAAGCTCGTCCGGCTCTCCAAACCCGCCGCGCCGGCCCGGCGGCCGAGCCTCTGCCGGGCGATCAGGAGCGGCAAGAGGACCATCAGCCAGATCATCGCGGCGGATTGTCCGGAGGGAACCATGAACATGCTCGCCTTCAGGCTCCAATCCTTCGCGCCGAGAGGTGTCATCTCCGTGACAATCCAATGGCAGGCGAAGGGAAGGAGGATGCCTCCGCCAATGATCCACGCCCAATCGCCCGGCCGGAGAAGCCCCGTCATCCGGGCGGAAAGGGCGCGGGGCAGCATGCCGCCCCGGAAGCGATAGAGTCCGGCCGCCAGCAGCGCGAGGCCCAGGACCAGCGCGCCGAGCAGCGATAGAATCCGCCCGGCCAAGGCGTGATCCGCCATTCTGCCGGGCTCGAGCTCCTCCGGGGTGATCGGCACCGGGGTCATGGTCTGCTTGGCCACCACCGGAGTGCTCATTCCAGCAAGCAGGCTGGAATGCAGGCTGATTTTGTCCCCGGCCGCCGAAGGCCGGGTTTTCATGGCGGTCTGTCGTTCTTCCATGCGTTGGTCCAGAGCTTTCAAGCGCCGTGCTTCCTCCGGCATGCCCAGTTCGGTGGCGGCCTCGGCCAGCGCTTTCAAGGGATTGCGCACGAAGACGTAGGCCAGGAGGGCATCCACCAGGTTCGTATTCTGCACCGCGGCATATTTCGGCACGAACCTGTCCCAATCCTCCAGCAGACGGCGGAAGCCCTCCTTGTCCCCGGCGATTGCGAGCTGGTTCGCCTTGATCGAGATGGCATCCGCCAGGCTCCGCAGGCGGAGGTTCAGGGTGGACATGCCGGCCAGATAGGCGAGGGGCGCGCCCTGGCTCGCGACATCCGTCCGCCCGGGCAAAAGGGAGATCCGCCGCTTGAGGAGAGCCCCCTGATAAGAATCGAACCGCTCGAGTTGGGCGGCCTCGTGAAACATGCGGATCGCCGCATCCACCTTTGCCTGATTTTTTACCGGGAGCAATTTCGCCCCCCCTGGAGTGAGGGTGGGTTTCTTGGTCCGGTCGATGCCCTCCTGTGCGGTAACCCCCGCCGCGATGGCGACGAACCACGCATTGTCGGGATCCAGTTCCTTGGCCGTTTTGCGGAAGGTAGGCGGAAGGGAGCCATGGTCGGAGGCGAAGACGATGGAGTAATCCGCGAAGTAGGCGGGATTCCCCGGATCGCTGTCCCACAGCGCCTTGATGCGCCCGGACCTGAGATTCTTGCGGGTATCGCCCAGCAGGAGAAGTCTCTGGTCCGGGGCGAGGTGCGAGCCGAGCCGGGTATCGAGGAAGGAGCGGTCATATGGCCCCGCGCCGGTACCGGTGGCGTGCGAATGGATGGCCCGGAATTCGACGAAGGAACGGGCGAAAGCGACGAGGGCGAGGACCGAGACAATACCGGCGCATACGTAGAGCCCGATCCTCCACCATCCGCCGCTGCTTCCCGGCTTCCGTTCGAGGTATTCCGCGGCTTGTGCCAGAGAGTCGGCCCGCGGCGAGTTCGCGCGCGCGATGCTTTCCCTCAGTTCGTTCCCGGCGGCGATTTGCAGCTCGGGATTATCCGCCATGGGAGCAGTCGCGGCGGCGATGAATCGTTCGGCGGCGTCGGGCATCGGCTTCCCCTATCAGACGGCCCGGAAGGTGGAACGAAAACTTTCCGATCCCGGCGCTCGTTTCATGATGTATTCCGCTTTCCGCCAGCGGGTTGTGCCGGTTAGGCGCGTGCGCCCCATCGCCCGCTTGCCCTTCGCCCCGGCCTGCGTCACCCTCCGCCGTCCCGATGTCCGATTCCTTCGTCCACCTCCACCTGCATACCGAATATTCCCTGCTCGACGGGATGGCCCGCACCAAGGAGGTGGCGAACAAGGCGAAGGAGCTGGGCATGCCCGCGGTGGCGATGACCGATCACGGGAACCTTTTCGGGGCCATCGAGTTTTACCAGAACTGCAAGAAGGCCGGGGTGAAGCCGATCTTCGGCTGCGAAATCTACCTCGCCCCCGGCAGCCTGGAGGACAAGAAGGACATCCCCGGCCGCAAGCGCGCCTGCCACATGACCCTGCTGGCGGAAACGGACGAGGGCTGGAGCAACCTGCAAAAGCTCGTTTCGCTCGGCCATCTGGAGGGGCTCTACTACGGCAAGCCGCGGGTGGATCGCGAGGCCCTGCGACGTTTCTCCAAGGGCATCATCTGCCTGACCGGCTGCATTTCCGGGCCGGTCAATGAATGGTTGCTCGCGGGGGACGAGGGCAAGGCCCGCGAGACGATGGCCGAACTCTTGGACATCTACGGCAAGGAGAACGTTTACGTGGAGATCCACGACCACGGCCTGGAGCCCCAGCGCAAGGTCACCCCGGCCCTGCTGAAGCTCGCGAAGGAGTTCGGCCTCAAGCCCGTCGCCGCGAACGACGTCCATTTCCTCAACCGCAGCGACCACGAGGCGCACGACGTGATGATCTGCATCGGCACCGGCCGCCTGTTGATCGACGAGAACCGCATGCGCTACACCCCGGAGGTCCATTTCAAGAGCGCGGCGGAGATGCGCGCGCTTTTCGCGGAGATTCCCGGCGCTTGCGATGCCACCCTGGAGATCGCGGAGCGCTGCAATGTCACCCTCAAGCTGGACTCCACCAGTTCGGAGAAATACCCGCAGTTCGGCACCCCGGACGGCTCTCCGCGGGAGGAATACCTCATGCGCGTCTGCCAGGAGGGCCTGGTGAAACGCTACGGCGCGGAGAAGGCCGCGCAGACGGAGATCCAGGAACGCCTGAAGTACGAGGTGGATATCATCAACCAGCTCGGCTTCGCCTCCTACTTCCTCATCACCGCGGATTTCATCCAGTGGGCCCGGGACCACGATATTCCCGTGGGTCCCGGCCGCGGTTCGGCCGCCGGTTCGCTGGTGGCCTATGTCATGGGCATTACCAATATCTGCCCGCTCCAGTTCGGCCTGCTTTTCGAGCGCTTCCTGAACCCCGAGCGCGTCAGCCCGCCCGACGTCGATATCGATTTCTGCCAGAGCCGCCGCCCGGAGGTGATCGACTACGTGCGCCACAAGTACGGCGAGCGTAGTGTCTCCCACATCATCACCTACGGCACCCTCGGCGCGAAGAGCGTGCTGCGCGACGTGGCGCGGGTGATGGGCGTTTCCTACGGCGATGCCGACCGCCTCGCCAAGATGATCGAGGCCAAGCCGGGCGTGACGCTGAAAGGCGAGTACGAGGCCAAGCCGGAGCTGAAGGAAATGGTCGAGGCTTCCTCGACCTACCAGGAGCTGTGGAGCTACGCGCTCAAGCTCGAAGGCCTGACCCGCAACGTCGGCATCCACGCCGCCGGCGTGGTGATCGGCGACCGCTCGCTCGACGAGCACGTCCCTCTCACCCGCGGCAACGAAGGCGAAGTGGTGACCCAGTACGACATGGGCGCGATCACCGAGGTCGGCCTGCTGAAAATGGACTTCCTCGGCCTGAAGAACCTCACCGTGATCCAGGACGCGGTGGAGCACATCCGGAGGCACACGCCGGACTTCGAGATCGAGGCGGTGCCGCTCGATGACCAGCCGACCTTCGACATCCTGAACCGCG
>CBFGVD010000415.1:0-3709 GCA_965651965.1 uncultured Verrucomicrobiaceae bacterium
CGCGGGGAGGAACGCTTCTCGGTGTATTCGCTGTTGGACTACCAGGCCCCGGCCTCCCAGCTCGCCTCCCAGTTCGTCCAGATCTGGCCGGTGGCCGACGGGTCGATCGAAGGGATCGAGAACAACCAGCTGATCCGTTTCAAGATGCCGGAGGTGACGATCAACCTCAACGACCTCTATCCCGGATCCTCCACCTACACGCAGGTGTACAAGGGTGCCCCGGCGCTGGGGACCGTGGGCATCACCGTGCCCGGCGGCGGCTGGAACAACACCCGTGCGGTGCCGGAAAGCAAGATCCTGAATCCGACCGATTACGACGCCATCTTCGACGAAGGGGGCGACGGGCTATGGACGATGGAGGTCATCACCTCCACGCCTTTCGGACTCGAGCGGCTCGCCTACGTGAGCTTCAACCTGGATCGCACGATCGAGTTCAACGGCTCGATCACGAGCCAGGAATGAGGTTCCCCGAGGCGCTTCCCCCCAGTTCTCTCCCCCGGCCATGGAAGGTTCCCGCGCATCATTTGTCCCTGCTTCCGGCTGCCGGAGGCGGGGGGGCGACAAGGAGTTTCTCCAGATCCTGCCTGAGGTTATCGTTCCGGTAGAGCAGGGAGAAGGTCGCCTCCCGGCTCTGGCGGAGCTGGTCTTCCACCTCGGAGTAGGCGAGCAGGAGGAAGAGGCCCTTCACCGGCTCGCGGTGGAAGGAAAGGCTGCGGGTGGCGAAGCGGTCTTTCACGGAGCGTTCCTGCCGGTTCGCGGAGAGGGTTCCGTATTCCCCGGTGAGTTCCCGTTTCAGCTTGTTGAATCTGGCCTCCATCTGGTCCGCGGTGGCCGCGGCATCCCGGTAATGGACCGTGACCTCGAACAAACGCCCGGTATGAAACCTGCCCTCCACCGCCTGGGCCGCGGCCTCGGGAAGATTGCCCTTGCGGGCGGAGATCCGGACCACCCGCAAGGCGGGTTGATCTCCGGGAAGCGAAATGTTAACATCCAGGGAATGTCTGGAAGCCCATGCGATCAGTTTCTCCGGGTTGTCCCCCCAGCGCAAGCCGAAGGGGGGCTCCAGGACGGCCTGTGCATGCAGGCCGGCGGTACCGGCCCAGAAGGCCAGGAGGCCGGCGGCAAGCCTGCGGATGGCGGTGGACACGCGGGCAGACTCGGTTTTTTCCCGCGGCGCCGCAAGCCCGGAGGATGGCGGGCGCGGGGATCCGCGCTGATCGAAGCGACGATGGCGATGACGATGCTGAGCGTGGTGGGGCTGGCGATGCTGAAGATGTGCCTGAACATCACCACGCCGCGTCAGTGGACCCTGCAGCAATCCATCACGGATGCCTACATGACGTTCGAGAAGGCATCCGCGCAGCGCCAGACCTTCGAGGACATCACCGGGCCGGATTCGCTGTGGCCTGAGTTTCCGGAGGTGGCAAACACGGAGGTGGTGCTGGGCGTGCTGCCCGGCGGGCGGCAGATCACAGGCACGGTCACGCGGACCCGTTCCGCGGATCCGAGAAACATCCCCAAGGACGTGGTGTACGACCCGGATGATCCGACCAATCCGGTGACGGTGGCGCTGGTGGAAAACCCCTCCCGGATGGAGGTGTGGAAACTCCAGAGCGTGGTCCGCTACAGCGTGGGCGGAAGAACCTATCTGAAATCCCGAACCGTGGTGCGCTCGCAATGAAGCTTTCTCTCCCGCGTTTCCGCCGGACCCGCCGCGGCTACACCCTGGTGGAGCTCACGCTGGCGATGATGACCGGCATCATGGTGGTGGTGATGCTGCTGGCGCTTTTCAACCAGCAGGTAACCTTCCTGCGCATCTTCCACGCGCAGAGCTTCCTGACGACGGAGGCGCCGATCATCAACAACTACCTGGTCCGAGTGATCGGCTCGGCCGAAGGCTACCGCCTGTATCCGAGCATCGAGGCCCTTAGATCCGGAACCGCCGCGCCGGTGCTGCAGGATGCGCCGGTGCTGATGCTGCGCTTCAAGGAGCCGGACGGGACCTTCCGCGCGTCGGTGCTTTCCTTCGAGGAGGGAGAGGGCTTGTACTACCGCCGCGTGACGGGGGATGGCATCAGCGAGCCGGAGTGGGCCCTGAGCAAGGAGCCGACGGATGTCACCTTCTTCGTGGAGGAGGGCATCCTGCGGGTGCGCCTGACGGGGCCGAACCAGGAGCAGATCACTTATTCGGGAGTCCAACAGCTATGAAGACGCCACGCATCCGTAAGCGCCTCCGCCGCGGCTTCGTTTCCTATGTCCTGGTGCTTACCACGGGCATGACGCTGACGATCATGATGGTCGCCGCCTACAGGCGCGCGGCCTCCGCCCAGGTGGTCCAGTCCGAGGCCCAGATCCGTGTGGACTACGCGGAGAAGGAGGATGCGGTCTTGAGGGCGATCCTGAACATCACGCCGAACCGGGCGATCCGCGCGATGAAGCACGAATCCGACCTGAACGCCGCCCGGCGCGATCCGCTGCGCTGGCGGAACATTTTCGCCGACGCGCTGGAACAGGCGAACGCGCGTGCTTCCATCTCCGCGGAGATGAAAACCCAGATGGGGGCGGCGGATGCGATCACCGCGAATGTCACGGACGCGGATCTGGACGACCTGGGCGCGATGTTCGACGCGATCGAGCCCGAGAACGGCTTCGTCTCCCCGGGGTTGAACCGTTCCCTGGGAGCGGGCTTCCCGGCTCCGCTGGAGACGAACCACACGATGACCTCCGACCGGGACAGGCTGTACCCGATCATTTCCACCCGGAAGATTTACGGGAATCTGGCGTCCTCCTCCGTGGAGCTGCCGGTGGCGGATTATCCGCTCTACAATGTGATCCCTTATCCGGAGATCCGCTTCGGCTATGCGAAGCCGGGAGAGTTTTTCGTGGCGAAGCGCAACTGGTGGGCCTTCAGCATGCAGCTCGCGGAGGACGACCAGTTGCTGGAAAGCTTCATGCGGAACGGCGGCAGCCGCGGGGAGCGGGATTTCATCGTTTCGATCTACGAGATTCCCTCCCAGCTCGCGATTTCCGCGGAAGCCTTCACCAGCCTGGGGGCGCACGCGGACGGCACGGCGTGGAAGAACGCCACGATCCAGGGCGGGATCTATGCGACGCGTGCGGAAATCGGCAGCGGCCTGCACCTGGACCGCCTGACCGGCCGCCGCGGCTTGACCCTGGGCTCCGGCGTGACCGTGGGCGATGAGAACGTGGGCGGGGATGTATTCGCTCCCGGCGTGCGCGAGCAGTTCGAGGTGGCCACCGGGGAATTCATGCCGGTGACGATGGCCTCCGAGTCGGGGCGTTCCGCCTTCATCCCGATCAACCGCGAGAAGGAGTTTTTCGACCGTTTCGGGTCCCATCCGAACGGGGAAACCAGCGTCCTCTCCACCACCAGCTGGGACAATTATTCGATCGGCGCGAAGCAGTGTGCCATGCGGCTGGATGTCACGGGGGTGGCGAGCGCGACGGATCCGACGCCGACGATCCTGCGCTTCACCTACCGGGTGGGTGCCGCCGGCGGGACCGAGGGGCTCTTCATCTACAAGCCGAGCGACTACGCGGGCCTGCAAATGTCCCTTTACAACGGCTTCACGAAGGTGGGGGATGAAAACGACACGGCGACCTTCACCCAGCCGATGGACGTGGCGTACGGAGATCCCGGGGCGTGGTATTACAAGCGGGGGCTCATCGGGACGGTGGAATTCAACAA
>CBFGVD010000416.1:0-3700 GCA_965651965.1 uncultured Verrucomicrobiaceae bacterium
TCGACGCCAGGGCGGCGGCGCTCCCGAGCAGGAGCGCCGCGAGTCGGATGGAACCGGCGAATGTCATGAAAGGAAGAGGTCAGGGAATGCGGAGCCGGGAGCCGAGCACCACGGTATCCGACTGCATGCCGTTGGCCTGTTTGATGGCCTGGATGCTCACGCCGTATTTGCGGCTGATTTTCGCGAGGGTGTCGCCTTTCACCACCTGGTGGGTCTTGCCGCCCGCGGTACCGGCGGGCCGGGAAACCGGGCCGGAAGCGCCGGGGATGACGAGGTCCTTGCCCAGCACGACCACATCGCTGGTCATGCCGTTCGCCTGCTTGATCGCCGCGATGCTCACGCCGTATTTCCGTGCGATGCCGCTCAGGGTATCCCCGCGCACGACGGTGTGGGTGGTGCCGGCCGCTGCGGCCGGCGGGGCGGCCGGTGCCGGGCTCGCCGCGCTCTCCTCGTATGCCGCGGGAGCATAGGTCGGATTGTCCGCGGGAGGATTCACCGGTTGATAGGGCACGGACTCGGCGGAGCCTTCTCCCGGCACCCCGTAGGGATTGGAAGTATCGTATCCCGCCGTGTCTCCTGCGGTATCGTAGTTCTCCTCGTTCTTATTGAAGAAGGAGCAGGAGGAAAGGGCGGCGGTGGCGGCGGCGAGGACGAGGTAGCGGTTCGGACTCATGGATTTGGCTCGGCAGGAATTAGCAAGCGGCGGCGCGCTTGGAAAGCGCCGACGCAACGGGTGGAAAACGAAGCCGGGACGCGCCTTCGTTCAAATCATGCCGCGGCATGGAATCAACGCGCGAATCGGAAGAAGTCCAACGCATTCCGGGTGGTACTTTCCGCGAGCCGCGCGAGAGGTTCGCCGCGGCTCGCCGCGAGATGCTCCGCCACGTGTCTCACGTAAGCCGGTTCGTTGCGCTTCCCCCGGTGCGGCACCGGCGCGAGGTAGGGAGAATCCGTCTCCAGCATGAAGGCCTCCGCCGGCAGGGCGGTCGCCACCGCCAGCACCTCCGCCGCATTCTTGAAAGTGGCCACGCCGCCGAAGGACACCAGCCCGCCCAGCGCGATCACCTGCCGGGCATTTTCCAGCGGCCCGATGAAGCAGTGGAACACCGCGCGCACCCGGTCCGCATGCCTCTTATAAATGGTTAGGGCATCGCGGAAGGACGCATCCCCGCTCGTGTCGCGTGTGTGGATCACCACGTTCAGGCCGGCTTCCGCGGCGAGTTGGAAATGAGAGTCGAGGAAATGCCGCTGCCTTTCGCGGAAGTCCGCCTCGCCCCAGCCCTGCGGTGCCGGGTGATAGTAATCCAGTCCCGTCTCGCCGATCCCGCACACGCGCGGATCGGCGGCGTGGGGGCGCAGCCTCCCGATCGCATCCTCCGGGGCCTCGTGCACCTCGCAGGGGTGGATGCCGATGCAGATGGAGACTTCCGGGTGGACGGCGGCGATTTCCAGGTTCGCATCCAGATCGTCCAGCCCGGTCACCAGGCTGACCATCCGTGTCACCCCCGCTTCCCGGGCGCGGGCGATCAGACCGGGGATCTCCTCCCGGCTGAACTTGTGGCTCGCGAGATGGCAGTGGGAATCGGTGAGCACGCGCGCAGGTGATAAGGTCCCGTCCCTCAGTCTTGCAAGTAGGTCTTCGGCCGGTAGATGAGGGCGAAGGGTATGTAGAGCACCGTGGTCCCGAGCATCAGCCAGGTGAAGAATTTGAAATAGGCGGCCCCTTCCAGTTTCGCCTGTCCTCCGGAGAAGGCTTTGGCCGCGTAAGTGGTCTCGCTGACCGGTTCGGCTTCCTTGATTCCCAAGGCTGCCTTTCTCCGGGCGAGCCAGGAGCGATCCTCTTCCTTGGTAGAGGGTTTCTTGATCGTGACCGTCAGGCCCTGATCCCATTTCGTTCCGGGTGACCGGTCGGGCCCGTTGCTGGCAATCCGGTAGGAACTGGCATCGACGATCCGGTAAACGATGGGATTTCCCCAAGGGTCGCGGCCCGGGTCGGGGATCTCCGTCTCCGCGGGGAGCCTGTCGCCGTTCGCACGGGCCGCGCTTTCCACCATGGCGGAGGCTTTCAGGTAGGCCTCTTGGCCGGGAATCTCCAGGTCGTCGGTGGTACCGTTCTCGAGTTTCGCCACGAAGTCGTCCGCGGTGCCGGTCACGCCGTCATGGCCGCCCAGGATCACGGTCCGGGGATCCTTTTTCCAATCTGCCGGGAGCTGCTTGATCGCTTCTTCCAGTTGCTCGGCGGCGGCGCTCGGGATCTGGATGTGGTGATTGATCCGGGACGTGAACATGTTCCCGACGAATACCGAGAGGAGGTAGAGGGACATGATCATCGACTTCATGTTCTTCGGCGCCTGGGTGTAGGCGAATTCCAGACCGACGATGGAAACCATGATTTCCGACGCCGTGATCAGGGCGTACGCGCCGAATTGCCAGCCGATCGAGGGTTTCCCGCCCGCGTCGATCCAGCTCTGGATGAGCGCGGTAAGCGCGAAGGTGGCCGTCATCAGCATGAAGCCGAAACCGATTTTCCGCAGCGGCGTCAGGCGGAAGACGCGGTTGATCGCCGGATAGACCACGAAGGTGAAGAGCGGGATGAAGGTCAGGATCAGGATCGGATTGACCGCCTGGATCTGGGATTCAAGCCAATGGACGCCCAGGAAATCCCGGTCCATCTGCGCGGCTTGGAACACCCATGAGGAGCCGGTCTGGTCGTAGAGCGCCCAGAAGGCGGCGACGAAAAGGAAAAGCGGGATCAGCTTGGCCAGCGCGAAGAGACCTTCGCGGGAAAAGAGCTCCCGGAAAAATTTCATCCCGCCGGCGGGGACATGCACGAACTTGTTCCGGCCCATCCAGAAAAGCACGGTGGCGAGCGCCATGAGCACGCCCGGCACGCCGAAGGCCCAGTGAGGACCGTACCACTCCAGCAGCCACGGCGTCAGCAGGGTGGAGACGAAGGAACCCAGGTTGATGGAGAAATAGAACCAGTTGTAAATCCGGGTGATCAGATGCGAGTTCCGGGAGCCGAACTGATCGCCAACGTGGGCGGAAACACAGGGCTTGATCCCCCCCGAGCCCAGGCAGATCAAGGCGAGGCCTGCAAAGAGCCACCACTGCGAGTGCCCGAACATGCCCATGCACGCCAGCGCCGCGTGTCCGAGGCAATAGACTACCGACAGGATGATGATGGTCCGGTATTTCCCGAGGAATATGTCGCTCAGCAGCGCACCCAGCAGGGGAGTGAAATACACCCACCCGGCGAAGGCGTGATAATGCTCCGTGGCCTCCGCATTGCTCATCGGCGTGCCGCCCTTGCCATCCATCAGCCAGAGATACTTCGCCATGAAGATCACCAGGATGGTCCGCATCCCGTAGAAGGAAAACCGCTCCGCGGCCTCGTTGGAGATAATGTAAGGGATGCCGGGAGGCATCCGGTCGGTATCGACGGGAGCGGTGCGATGGGACATGCGCGGGTGTTTTACGGGAGCTTCTTGCGGACGCTATGGATTGTTTTTTCCGGCGTAAAGCGCCGTGACACACCCGCCAAAGCAGGAACCGCGCCGCGACAGGCGGGGAAACCCGTTAGGAAAGGGGATTCCCGTCCCGGCCGCGCCGGACAGGTCGTCCCCGGCTCACCAACGCACCGCCGCGGCCGCCCAGGTCAGACCGGCTCCGAAAACCACCAGCACCACGTGATCCCCGC
>CBFGVD010000417.1:0-3698 GCA_965651965.1 uncultured Verrucomicrobiaceae bacterium
TCCCGCCGTGCGGCGGCAGCGAGGAGGGCTTGCACCACATGGAAAGGCTGTGGCCGGTGCCGTTGTCATCGAGCGCGCTCCGCCCCACATGGAGGTACTGGTTCTCCGCACGGGACAATTCCACCGCACCGCCGCGGAGCCCGCCATCCTCCACCAGCGTCGCGCCGTTCACGGCTTCCGCGTCGATCCGGCTTCCGAGCACGGAGCTGTTTTTCAGGTCGCCGTCGAAGGACCACCAGGCGCGCAGGTCGCGGCCGAGGCCGGTGCCGTTCTTCGGGACGAGCCTGTCGTAGGGGATCGCCACTTCCCGCTGCACGGTGCCGTCCGCCAGGTAATAGCGTGCGGTCAGCACGGGGGGATTCGCCCGGGTATCGGCGGTGAGGGCGAGGAACTGGCGCGGCTGCCGGGAAGACCACTCCAGCGAGGGATGGGGGACATCCAGGCTCTGGATCACCGAGGTGTGAGCCGGCGAGGTCACGAAATCATGGAGGTCGTAACCGACCCTCCGCGGGTGGACCAGGTGGCGGGAAACGTGGATATCCCCGCCGAGCAACACCACGCCGGGGATGGATTTTTCCCGGATGAAATCGAAGAGCGCGTCCCGTTCATACCAATAGGTGAACATGTCGTCGTTCTCGCTGTTTTTCTTGTCCTGCCAGATCGCCCCCATTGCCAGGACCTTGAAAGGAGCGCGGGAGTCTTCCAGAGCGCGGCGGATCCACTGCCACTGCTCCGCGCCGAAGCAGGTCCTTTTCTCCGGATCCACGGGGGAGGCCGCGGTCTGCGAGAACCAGCGCGGGTCCAGCAGGAAGATCTCCATCACGCCCAGATCCACCTTGTGATAGACTCCCTCCGTGCCGGTGCCGAATTGCTCGTGGGCGCGGTACTCCGCGAAGGCGCGGCGGGTGTTCTCCCGGCGGTCGGCGGCATTGACGCCGTTGCCGTTGTTCAAGCCGAAGTCGTGGTCGTCCCATGTTCCCACGGTCGAAGTACCCCGTATGAGCGAGGCCATGAAAGGAGTTTCCAGGAAGGCGCGATGTTTGGCGCGGCCGGTGGCGAGGTCCTGCACGTCCACATACGGGGTATCGCCCCCGAGGACGACCTGGTCCGGCTTGAGGATACCGATGCGCTCCCACACCGGTTCGGAGGTGTTGTTGGCGCAGGATACGAAAGCCGCGGTCACCGCCCCTTTCGTGCCGGTGGCGAGACGTGTCTTGAAACGAAGCCCGTCGGAGGGTCCGGCAAGAAGGACCGGGGAAGGGCCCGAGACGTCCTCGATCTTGTAGGTATATTCGGTATCCGCCGCCAGGCCGGCGATGTGGAACTTGGCCACGTGGTCATCGCCCTCCCCGCTTTCCGAGTTTCCCGCCGCGATCTCCTCCCCGCTTTTATCGCAAACCGTGAGGCGGAGGTTCTTCTGCTCCGCTCCCGGGCGATAGAGGAACCATGCCTCGGTGGTTTTCACGGTGCCCACCATGGGACCGGTCGCGGCGGCGGCGGAAGAGACGGCGAGCACCGCGGCACAAAGCGCGGCTTGTTTGCTGATAAGTCGGTTCATGATTCGGTCTGAAAGGTCTGTCCCGCGGTCGGCGGGCCGGGGGCCGCGGCCCGGCGCGGCGGATGGGGCGGGAGCACGGGCGCGGAATGGTTCCAATCCGGAAAATACGCGCGCATTTTCCAACTGTCCGGAGTGCCGGCGGGAACCGCGGGGAAGCGCCCGCCTCGCTGCCGCATCTCCAGCAGAGTGCGATCGGTGAAGGCATCCATCAGGGCGGTCAGATCCGCCACCTCCCCGTCGCTCAGGCCGAGATCGCCCAGATCGGTGCGGTTCACCGTCCCGGGGTAATCGGTCGCCCCCCAGCGCCCGGGCTCCAGGTCGCGTTTGTTGTAGAACTCGATGACCTCCCGCAGCGTGGCCACCGAGCCGTTGTGGAAGTAGGGCGCCGTGAGCGCCACGTTGCGCAAGGTGGGCGCGCGGAACCGGCCCATCTCTTCCGCCACGCCCGTGTGGCCGCCCAGACCCGGATCTTTCTCCCCCCGCGACGGAACCCCCAGATTGTCGTAACCGTAGTCGCTCAGCAGCGGCTGCGGCCATGCGGACGGGGTGAGCAGGTGGCAATCGGCGCACTTCGCCTTGCCCCTGAAAACTTCGAGGCCGCGCTTCTCCGGCGCCGAAAGCGCGTCTTCATCCCCCGCGAGATAATCATCGATCCGGGCATCGAAGGGCCGGAACATCGGTTCCTTCAGGAACTCGACCAGGGAGCGGTAGGCGCGGTGGACGACCTTCGCATCGTCCGCCCATTCCTCTTCGGTCAGGTCCGCCTTCAAGCGCCCCGCATATCCGGCCGCGCGCAGGCGTCCCGCGAGTTCGGCCTCGCTGCCCAGATTCATCTCCGCATGATCGAAGAAGGGCCGCCGGACCTGCTCGTGCAGGGTGCGGGCGCTGCCGTCCTGAAACAGGCCGCCCTGCCAGACCCAGATCTGTTCGCCGTTTTCCTCCAGCAGATCTTCCTGGTCGAGATTGGGAATCAGCGCCGCATACATCAGGCCGGCGGCATTCCTCCGCCCGCTCCTGCCGAGGACGGCACCGGGAGAGACCGCGCGGGGATCCGCGAAAGCCGCCTCCGGAAGGTGGCAACTGATGCAGGACATGCCCCTGGGACTGGACAGCCCGTCGTCCAGGAATATCTCCCGGCCTATCCGGGCGGCTTCCGCCTGCTTCTCCCGGTCTTTTTCCCCGCTCCCGGGACCCGGCGACGCCCCCGCCTCCACCACAAGGGCTAGCAAAAGCCCGCTGGCGGGAAAAGAGAGACGGACTGCCGCGCACCCTGCCATTCCGGAACCAGGCATAGCACGTGTTTCCCGTAATGCAACAATATCGTTTCCGGGAAACTTTTTCCTTGGTCGGGATTCCCGGCAGGAATACGAATCCGGCTGTCGGCCGGCCCGATGCGATGACTGAAGTCCATTCCTCCAAAAGATTCGCGGGCGCGCGGGTGAAGACCCTCGTGGCCGTGATGTTTTGCTACCTCTTCTACTATACCGGCCGGCAGAATTTCGGATTCGCCATCCCCGGGATCGCCGAGGAGTTCGGGCTGAGCAAGGTGCAGCTCGGCTGGTGCAGCACGGCGATGCTGTGGGCCTATGCCATCGGCCAGGCGATCAACGGCCAGCTCGCCGACCGCTTCGGGGGCCGCCGCCTGATGACGATGGGCGGACTGCTCTCCTTCGTGATGAACTGGCTCACCAGCTTCGCCGGCGGACTGGCGGGTGTGATGGTGCCTTGGTCCGCCAACGGTTTCGTCCAATCGATGGGGTGGGCACCGGGCAGCCGCATCCTCTCCAACTGGTGGGACCGCACGTACCGCGGCCGGGTGTACGGTTGGTACGTCTTCGCGGCGGGGATGTCCTCCGTGATCACCTACGTCATGGCGGCCACGGTGGTGGATCACGGCTGGCGCTGGATTTTCCGCGGGCCGGTGGTGCTGATGCTGCTGGGATGCTTCGTCTTCTGGCTGGTGGTGCGGGAGAAGCCCTCCCGGGCGGGCTTTCCCGACCTGCCGGAAGATGAGGACTCCGCCCGCTCCCATTTCCATCCGGAACGGCACCTGACCTGGTGGGAACGGTACCGCGCGGGCTTCGCTTGCAGGCCCTTCCTCTTCGGCTGCGCGGCGATCGGCTTCCAGAATCTGGCACGC
>CBFGVD010000418.1:0-3692 GCA_965651965.1 uncultured Verrucomicrobiaceae bacterium
AACATCGTCATCACGATCCCTTCCAGGCTGAGATCGGGATTTGCGCCCGAGCCGCGGATCTCATCGATCACGTGGACGATTTTCGCCAGTCCTTCCAAGCCGAACCACTCGCACTGGAGCGGGATGAGGATTTCATCCGCGGCGGCGAGGGCGGAGGTCATCAGGACGCCGAGCGAGGGCGGGGTGTCGAGCAGGCAAAAATCGAACAAGTCGTTGGGCTTGAGCCCCTGGAGATGCGTGCGGAGGCGCACGAGATGATCGTCCCCCCGGGCGAGTTCGATTTCAACCCCGGCCAGATCCATGTGGGAAGGGATCACGGACAGATTGTCCCGTCCGGAGGGGATCACCTTGTCCCGCACGTTCGCGTGACCCAGCAGGGCGGGGTAAACGGTCCCTTCGCCGTCCACATCCAGACCCAGGCCGCTGGTGGTATTCGCCTGGGGGTCGAGGTCGATCAGGAGCACCCGCTGGCCGCGCAGGGCGAGGGCGGCGGAGAGATTCAGCGCGGTGGTGGTTTTCCCCACGCCTCCTTTTTGATTGGCAACGGCGACGACTTTCATCTGGCGCGAGCGGACGGCAGCGGGGCGGAGTCTTCCGGGCACGCGGGTGCCTTGCAAACAAAACCGTGAGCGGAACCCGGAAATGGCCGTGAACGGGCTGCGGAAAATCCTGCAAGCGCGGCGGGGTAAGAAGCACAACGTGATCGGGAAGGGGAGCGCATGATGCCGAAGAAATTACCGCAGCCTCAACCGGAACCGGTGTCTGCGCCGCGGGCGACAGTATCCGGATCCGGACACGCGTTATCTTGCCTCTTGGGTTTCGCTGGCCATAGTCGCCTGCCAAGCGGGACATTCATCTTTATTCATATAATCCCAACGCGACCCGGGAAATATCAAACGGGAACATACCGGGGGATATTTATATCGCCTTGTTTACGGCGGATGAGAGGTGTGCTGCGATCCTTCGACCAAGACGACAACCTCCCGGATAGAATCCGGCATCGCTATCTTACGAGTGCCGAGCCTCCCCTGGATATCACCTCCGGAAACGAGCATCGATTTTTCCTCTGGCCGCGTCGATCCTCCGGACTATGAGTCCTTCCGCGGCCGCATGGAAATAACCGAAGATTGGATAAGAAGCCTCACCGGATGGAAACCCTTCAAGGAGGGCAAGCTCATGGCCGGGCAGGGGCTTGTCACAGCGTTCAAGAAATCGGGGGCGGTGCTCCAAGGCAGTATCCGGGAGGGCCGGATGAATTTCCGGCCGGTGGTGAAGATCGCAGGGCCCACGGATGTACGCGTGCAATGCGGCTGCCCCGAACATCGCGCGAGCGGGGGGATTTGCGCTCACGCCGTGGCGGTACTGCTGACATCCCTGCATGCAACGCCTGCACCCGTGAAGCGGGAGACCCCTGCTGCCGGGGCCATGGCGACAGCCGCCCGGGCCTGGAATCTCCATCTGTCCCCGCGATTTGAAACGGAATGGGCCGCGGGCACGCTGTCCGTGCGCCTGAGTCCCGCGGAGGAGAAGCCTTCCGAGGCCGATGCCCGGCTCACCGATTGGCTTGCGGCGAAGAAACTGCCTGCAAGCTCCCGCGGCCATGCCATCCGGCTGGCGGGGGGAGATCTCCGGTCTTTCCTGGATATGGCCGCCGGGCATCCCCGGATCTCCATCGAGGGCAGGAAAGGGGTGTTCCGCCTGGAGCTAGACCCCGGCCCTCCCCTGAAGCTGGCCGATAGCCGCATGGAGAAGGGGCGGGTGCTGCTGGATCTGGCTGCGGGCCAGGCAGGACGGACGGCCCTTCCGTGGGGGGATTCGCCGGCAGTGGCCGGGCCGGATTCCGCGGTCCGGCTCCCCGCGGCTTCGGCGCTGGCGGGGTGGCAGGAAAGCGTCGCGACCTTGCTTGCCCGGGGTCATCTGGCGCTGCCGCTGGATCGTTTCCTGGCCGATTACGATGCTTGGGCGGACCTTTTCGAGGCCCCGCAGCCCGGCTGGCTCGGCAGCTTGCGTCTGGCCGGGGCGGAGCCGGATTTCGAGCTGGAACTGGAGGGCTCGCTGGATGCGGTGGATGCCTTCCTCCGCGTGCGCTATCCGGGGCTGGCAGCCTTGCCGCTGCCGCCGCGGGAAGAGCCGATCCCGGGCCTGCCGCGCCTTGCGCCGGACGGCCACCTGCAGGCCCGCAGTCCGGCAGCGGAAGAGCAGGCAAGGGGACGCCTGCTTGCCTGCGGATTTTCCGCGGAGGGCGACCCCGCCCGCTTCCGCCTGCGCGGACGGGAAGCGATCCTGGGACTGATCGCCGATGATCTCCCGTCGCTCCGCAGGCGCTGGACCGTAAATACCGGACCCCGGTTGAGGGAAGCCATGGGGAGGGTGCATGTGGTCTCCCCGGAGATTCGGGAGACTGCCGATCATGGATCCTCGTTGATGTTTGAACTCTCGTTTCAGACAAGCGGCGGGAAAAGCATCCCCGGAGCGGAAATCCGCAGAATCCTGCGCGGAGGGAAACGGAATATCAGGCTTTCAAACGGTTCGGAACTGGTCGTGAGCCGAAGCTGCGGGGATTTGGTCAATCCGCTGATTGAAGAGCTCGGGATCGGCCGGCCGGATGAACCTTTCCAGCTTTCGGGAGCGGGAGCGATTCTATTACGGAATGCACGTAAAATCCTTGAGAATGCCCTTATTTCCAAATCGGAACCAATCGTTGAAAATCTGGATTCCGAGCGCGTTTCAATCAAAGGCATCAACGCGGATCTGCGTCCGTACCAATTGGATGGCGTCGCGTGGCTTGCAAGCCGATTAAAACAACTCAAGGGGGTCCTGCTGGCGGATGAAATGGGTCTCGGTAAAACGCTTCAAACCATCGCTTGCATCGATCATTTGAAGCGCTCCGAACAAAACCCCGGCACCGCCCTGGTGGTAGCTCCCACTTCCTTGCTGGGGAACTGGATCGCTGAGATCCGTCGCTTCGCGCCCGGATTGGAAGCGGTCCTTTTTCATGGAGCCGGTCGGGACAAATTGAGAAACCAGGCGGAAACCGCGGATGTTGTTGTCACAAGTTACGGGACTTTGGTCCGCGATCTGGCATTTCATTTGAAGAGGGAATACCGGCTGGTGGTGGCGGACGAGGCCAGCTTGCTGAGAAACCCGGATGCCGATGCCAGCAAGGCACTCGCGAAGCTCGATGCGCGCGGCCGGATCGCCCTGACGGGGACTCCGGTGGAGAACCGCATTCAGGATCTTTGGTCGATCTTCCGTTTCATCGCCCCCGGCTATCTGGGCGAGCGCGCGGATTTCCGCGACCGCTACGAACTGCCGGCCTCGGGGGCGCCGGCTCCGGCAGGCCTCTTGGAGCGGCTGCGGCTCCGCGTTTCGCCCTTCGTCCTGCGCCGGACGAAAGATCAGGTGGCGAAGGACCTGCCGGATAAAATGGAAATCGACGAGTGGCTGACGCTTTCCGACGAGCAGGCCGGGCTTTACGCCGGACTTGCCAGGTCGGGATTGGCGGAGATCGAGCGCATCAGGGAGAAGCAAGGCGAAGGGGCCGGACGCATGCATTTGCTGACGCTGCTGCTGCGCCTGCGGCAGATTTGCGTCGATCCCGCTTTGCTTGATTCAAACGAAAACAGGAAAATGAACGCCGTGAAGATCGAGCGTTTGTTGGAATTGCTCGCGGAACGCGCCGAAAACAATCT
>CBFGVD010000419.1:0-3689 GCA_965651965.1 uncultured Verrucomicrobiaceae bacterium
TTATAGGCGCGATCCTGCATTTGGCAATGATCCCCGGGCATAAAGGGGGCAAGCCGGGCCAAAGCCGTGGGGTGTTTCTCCTGCGCTCCTGCCGCGCCGCGGCGTGCGGGGCACTTCCTCCTCGCGCCGATGGGCGGGGCGGTGTCTTTTTTCCGCCATGAATATCGTCGTCCTCACCGGTGCCGGGATCTCGGCGGAGTCCGGGGTGCCCACTTTCCGCGGTCCGGACGGCTTGTGGGAAGGACACCGGGTGGAGGATGTGGCCACGCCGGAGGCCTTCCTGCGGGATCCCCAGCTCGTGCACCAGTTCTACAATGCCCGCCGTGCCAAGCTGCTGGACGGAAGCGTCCGCCCGAATCCCGCGCACGCGGCGCTGGCGGCGCTCGCCCGCCATCCTCGCCACCGGCTCCTGCTGGTGACCCAGAATATCGACGACCTGCACGAGCGCGGCGGCTCCCCGGAGGTGCTGCACATGCACGGAGAACTGCTGAAAAGCCGCTGCACCGCCTGCGGGGCCGTGGCGCCCTGCCGGGAGGACCTCAGCCGGGCCTCGATTTGCGGGACCTGCGGGAGTATCGATTGCCTGCGCCCGCATGTGGTGTGGTTCGGCGAGCTTCCCTTCGGGCTGGATGAAATCGCTGCGGCCATCACCCGGGCGGATCTTTTCGCGGCGATCGGCACTTCCGGGCAGGTGTACCCGGCGGCGGGCTTCGTCTCCCTGGCGCGGGAATCGGGCGTGCGGACCCTGGAGCTCAACCTGGAGGAAAGCGCGGCCAGCGGCATTTTCCACGAAACCCGGCGCGGCCCCGCGGGAGAAACGGTCCCGCGCTGGGTGGCGGAACTGGAAGCGTGAAAATGCGCTCCGAGCGAAAGATCGCGGCGTCCCGCGTTGTTCATTCCTGGCGTTCCATTTTTTCACTTTCCACTCCGCGGGATTGATTTCCCGGCGAAAGCGGGGACGCTATATGCCCATGAAGTTCCGCTCCGGGAAATCGATGCTGTGGGTGGCGGCCATGAGTCTGGCCGGGCTGCACGCGGCCCCTGTCGATTCCGCGCCGGATCCCGCGGTGAAGGTGCCGGACCGCCTGGCCGCGCGGCTTTCCGATGAATCCTACGCGGTGCGGGAGGCGGCCACCCGGGAGCTATGGGCGATGGGAGAGGCGATCTTGCCGGAGTTGCAGAAGCTGGCGGAAGGCCGCGAGCCGGAAGCGGCCATCCGCGCGCGCGATCTGATCCGCAAGATCGAGCTCGGCATCCTGCCGGACAGTTCGCCGAAGATCGTGGATCTGGTGATGCGCTACGACCGCGGCTCGCTGGACGAGCGCCAGCGGGTGATCTTCGCGCTGCGCGGCGAGCGCGCCTTCCGCCAGATCCTGAAACTCTACGCGCTGGAGAAGAACGAGGACGCCCTGGTGATGCTGGAGAATACCGTCCGCGGAGTGGCCATAGAGGCTGCGCGGGAGTGCGCCGCCGCGGAGCCTCCGGATATCCGCGGCGCCTTCACCTATCTCAAGATGGCGCGGCCGGAAGCGGCCGAGTACATGGCCATGGCGAGCATGCACCGGGTGCTCGGCAGCCTGGATGAGGAGCTGGAAAAGGCCGCCGATCTCCGCGGGCACGAGGGTCACCTGTGGCGCTATTCCCTGCTGGCCGCCGCTGGCCGCCTGTCCGAGGCCGCTCCGGAGGCGGAACAGGCGGGTCTGGCCGTGACGTCGGCCCGGCTCCAATTGCTCGCGGGAAATCCGGTCCCCTGGCTGCGCACCGCCCCGACCCCGCCCCAGGCGGCGGTTTCTCCGGGTCTGCCGGATTTCCGCGAATATGCCATCGCCGCCTGGGAAGGAAAGAAGCCCGATGTCGGGATGCTGCGCCGCTTCCGCGATCTCGCCCGCGCGGGGGACGATGAAGACCAGGCGAAGGGCCTGATGATGCTTTTCCTGACGGGCAACCGCGAGGAGGCGGAAAAAATCCTCATCCGGCGCGATCCTCTGGCCGCCTTTTATTACCTGGATTCCGCGGAGCGGGTGGACGAAGCCCTGGCGCTGCTGGAGATCGACCCCGCGAAACCGGATTTCAAATCGTGGGCGGCGGAGCGTTTCGAGGTGCTGATCCATGACCCGGATGCGGAGGAGCAGGAATTCCAGGAGCTAGCCCTGCTGGGATACTTCATGGAGCGCCGCGGCCTGCACCGGGAACTGGAGGACGCCTATCTGCCCCCGCTCATGGAACTTGCGGAGACCGGCGCGGAGAATTTCCTCGCCGGACTGTCCCGGTTTTTCACCCCCGAGCCGCAGGATGAACTGCCCCTGCCGGTGGTGGGCCCGGTATTGAAGGCCGGTGCCGCCTATGCGGGAGAGGATGAAATCCGCTGGTCGCAGCTCATCGGGAATCTCTTCGGCTCCTCGGAAGCATCCGGCAGCATCTGGCGCTGGATCGCGGAGGTGGAGCCGGATCTGGATCCCCCCGGCAGGCTGCACCTCATGGCGAGGATCTTCGGACGTTTGCCGGACGACGGAGAGCAGCTCGAGCGTTTCCGGGAAAAAGCCTGGACGGCAGCCGCCGCCGCCGAGGGGAACGAACGCCGCCGCCTGCTGGAACTGCTGATGCAGATCACCGAGCCGGAGAAGCGGGGCGATAGCATCCCGGGCGATGCCGAGACCTATCTGCGCTGCCTCGCGGAGCTGGAGAAACTGAATGGCGGCGGCGGTGGTGCGGAGCAGGCGATGCAAAAAGCCCATTATCTGGCCCTCCTCGGACGCTGGGAAGAATCCGCCGCGGCATGGTTGGAAATCGGCTCCGCCACGCCGGGTGAACCGATCTACTGGGGCTATGCCGCAGCCTGCATGCATCGCGCGGGCAAAACGCAGGAAGCCGCGGGACTGGAAAAGAAAGCGGCCCTCCTGGCGATGGGCGAGACCCAGGCACTCGCACGGGTGGGCTTTTATTTCGCGCTGGCCGGGGACTTCGACCGGGCGGGAGAGTGGTGGAATCGTGCCGCCGCGGAATTCACCACCGATCAGCGTTCCTTTTCGGATGTCCTCACCTATCTGGCCATGGAGGCCGGTGCGCGGGAGGACTGGCAGACAGCCGCATCCCTGGCCGCCGCCCGCAGCCTGGAGGAAGCAATGGCGGGGCGTGCCAGCAACGTGCTCTCTTCCGCCTACTTCCGCCAGCGCCTGGAGACGGACATGATGCGCGGCTTTTCCCGCCTTGCCACGGATCGGGAGGCCGCCCTGCCGTTGATCCGGCAGTGCATCGGGGAACCCTTCGCGGATATCCTGCTGGCGGATTATTTCTTCCCCGCCATGCGCAGCGCCGGTCTGGTGGAAATGCACGATGCCGCCTTCGGCAAATGCTGGGACCGGCTCAGCGCCGTCATCGCCCGCTATCCGGACGGGGAAAACGCCCGGAACTCCGCCGCCTGGCTGGCCTCCCGCGCGAACCGCCGCCTGAAGGAAGCGGAAGAGCATGCCGCCCATGCCCTGGAAATCAGCCCGCGCCAGGCCGCCTATCTGGATACCATGGCGGAAGTCCACTTCGTCCGCGGAGACCGGGAAAAGGCGCTGGAATACTCCGCCCGCGGCCTGCGCGAAGAACCGGGCGACATCCAGCTCATCCGCCAGTACCGGCGCTTCCGGAGCGGTGAATTCCCGCCGAAGTGAGGAATGGGCAGTATTGCCCATTTCCGGCGG
>CBFGVD010000420.1:0-3680 GCA_965651965.1 uncultured Verrucomicrobiaceae bacterium
AAAGCTAAAGAAACTCTTCGTCTTAAGGATGTGAACAAGTGGTGGAATTGACCGTTCCACCGCTTCGCTAGGGGGATTCCACGCTTGGAAGAGCTTGGGAAAAAATCCTGTGGAAGTACCCGCAAGCCGCGGGGATAGGCGGGGGCAGGCTTCTTGCACCCGGCGAATTCCCGCGTTGTTCACAAGGATCGAACAGGGCTCCTCGCTTGGATCACTTGGACTCGCCGTCCAGCGTTTCACGGCACCATGCCATTGCCATCAGGGCGTAGCCGGTGCCGTAGGGCTGGTGGTAATCGTAGAGCGGGTAATCCCACCATGACCCGTCCTTCTCCTGCCGGTGCAGGATGAGGCGCGCCAGTTTCCGGGCATGCTCCGGGCGGTCGCTTTCGGGCAGGAATTCCACGGATTCGGTGAAATAGTAGATCCCGTAGTAGTAGAAGTATCCCGAGATCTGGAAGTGCGTCTCGTGTGGCACGGGGCGCTTGCGGCCGATGCTCAGGAAGCCTTCGCGCTCGATGAAGCGGTCGGCCCATCCGTCGATGACCTCGTCGGTGACCTTGGTCTCGCCGAAAGCCCGCAGGGTCGCGTTGCAAGCCTGGCTCCGGGCAAGCGATCCCGCCGGCCGGTTGATCGGCACGCGAGGGCGGTAGATGTGGCTGTGCGAGTACACGTAGGAAAAGTCCGGCGTGCGCTGGCGCTCGATGCTGTCCAGGGATGCTTTCACGATCTTCGGGTCCAGCGTCACCCCCATCGCGTCCCTCGCTTCCCGCATGGCGAGAAGTACGGTGGCCGTCGTAAAGCACGTGGTGATCCCGGTGGGTTTCTGGGTGGTGAGCCCGTCGTAAATGTCCAGATAGCCCCAGCCGCCGTTCAGGTCCATGTAGCGGTTCGCCAGATCCACCTGCTCCTGGGCAAGCCGTTTCCACTTCTCCTTGGCGGCTTCGTCCTTCTCGGTTTCGTAAAGGCGGACCAGGGCCCGCAAGCCGTAGGCATGGCCCCAGGCATTGTAGGTCGTGGTTTGGTCGGCGCGGCGGAGCTTCGGCAGCTCGGTTTCCATCCACATGCCGCCTTTCTTGATCGCCGCCAGGGTCGCGGGCCTCGTATCGCCGCTATCGATCAGCCCGGAGAGTGCCAGGCCGCTGGAGCCGGCGCGGAAGGCGTGGTGGGCACCGGGCAGCGGGGCGTAGATGTTCAGTCCTTTCGTCCTCGTAGGTCCCCCCCAGGAGCCGTTGGCGTTCTGATCCGCGACGAGGAAATCCACCCCCCGGCGGATCGATCCGGCGATTGTCTCTTCGGAGACTTCCGCCTGCGGCTTCTCTTGCGCGATGGCGCAGGCACAGCCCAGGAAAACGATGGCAGGGATACGGTGCACGGTATCAATCGGGGATGACGACGACTTGCCCGCTTTCCAGGCCGCTGAGAATCTCGGCCTTGTCGCCGGATATGCGGCCGCGCGTTACCGTGCGGGATTCGCTTTTTCCGTCGGCCGTTTTCACGTCCACCGTCCAGGTGCCGCCGGGTCCCGGCTGCAGCGCCTTCACGGGCACGGTGATGGCGGCTTCCTTCTGATGTACCACGAAGCGGCACTCGAAATTCATGCCAGGCACCACTTGCAGCCCTTCCGGCCAGGCGGTTCCGGCTTCCGGGGCAGCATCGCGCGCCAGGTCCACGCGGTAGCGGCCGTCTGCCGCGGGAATCCCCGCGATGGCCCCGATGTTCGCGATCATGGGCACGTCCTCGCGGCCGGCTGCGGTGAGGTGGCCTTTGAGATCCTTTGAAAGCGAACGCGCGGTTGCCTCGTCCACGTGGGCGACCAGCGCCATCCTGGCATCCGAGGGAACGATCGAAGCGAATGGCCTGATGAGAGGAACCTTGCCGCCCTTTACCAGCGCCTTGGCCAGTTCCCCGAGCGTCCATCGCCCGTCGTCCAGTGAGCCATGATAGAAGATTCCGTCGGCGGAGGCCTTGATTTCCATCAGGGCGGCGTCTTTTTCCAGTTCGGCCAGATCCTGTTTCTCGCGCGTCGCGGCCGTGCGGGCCGCCTCCAGATCCAGGCGCGCGCTTTCGAGGGCGCGCGGCAGGTTCTTTTCCGCCTTTTCGAGCTCGATGGCCGTGCTCCGCGCCTCCGTGGCCAGGGAATCGGCCCGGCGGGGCAATAGCACGTCCAGCGAGCGCTTGGTGGCCAGCTCGGCGTGCTTCAGGGCGAGTTCGGAAGACTGCACCGCGTACTCCTGGCGCTTGAGGATGATCTCTTCGGTTTGTTCCGTCAGATCGTCCGCATCATACATCATCCGGAGCTGCTTGAGTTCCTCCTGCGCGGCTTCGAGCCGCCGCTTGGTGCCTTCCAGGTTATCGATGGTGTCTTCCTCCTGTACTTTCCGGCCGGTTTTGGTGAAGTAGGCGAGTTCCTCCGCGGCGATTTTTTCAGCGCGCCGGGCGGCTTCGAGCTTGAGGGCGGTTTCCTCCTCCAGCTTCGCGAAAGAGAGCTCCTGGCTGGCCAGGGAGAGCTCCCTTGCCTCCACCGCGCGCCGCAGGTCCTCCAGTTTCTTGTCGATGTTCTCGCGATCAAACTTCACCAGCACGTCGCCTTTCTTCACCAGGCTTCCATGGGGCAGGATTTCCTCGATGGTGAAATCCGCCCAGCCTTCGGGATCGACGGAAAGGAGCACCGGCTTCGCGGGCAGCACCGCGGCTTGGAAACTCTTTTCGATGCGGAAGGGCTTCGTTTCGAGCGTGGTCTCCGCGCCGGGGGAAGCGGCAGCGGCAACGAGTAGGAGGGGCAGGTATTTCATGAGTGCGCAGGGGTTAGCGGAGCCGGTCTTCGGATTTGCCTTTGCGGGCGAGCCATAGGAAATGCCTGCGCGGCCTGCGGGCATTCGGGCTGGCGTCGATCTCATGCCGCACCACCTCGAAACCCGACCGGGATAGGCGGCGCTCGATTTCGGGAACCGGGCGCGAGGAGGCTATAGCCAAAAGGCCGCCGGCTTGCAATGCCCCGTGGACGGCCGCCAGCCAGCGCCGGTCTTCGTAGAGGCCGCGACCGCGGTCGCCGGAGGGGGCGGTATCCGCATGCAGCAGCACCGCGTGCAGGCTGCCCTCCTCCTGGTGAAAGGATGTTGCTCCCGGATCCGCGGCGATTTCCACCCGGGGATCCGCAATCGCCGGGCTTTCCGGCAGGAAGCGGCGGTGCCATTCCGCGATCACCGGCCACGGTTCCGAGACGGTGAAAAGGCCTTTCTTCTGGGGCAGCGTTTCCATCGCCCCGGCAAGTATTTCCCCGAGACCCAGGCCGATGATCCGGATCCGCGGCTGTTTCACGGGGCGGAAGGGCGCGCAGGCGATCCTGCCCAGCTCTCGCTCGCTCGCTGCCGTGGCCGGCCCGGCGAGCTGCACGCCTTCGTGCTGGATGTATTTCCGGCCGTCATGCTCGTGGATGCCCAGCACGCTGCCGTCCGGCAGGGTGGTTTCGGCAAGGGTGACTCTCGGCTTCATTTCTCGGAGTTGAGCGGAAAGTTGGGTGGTGGAAAACAACGACCCCGGCGGCTGCCGGGGTCGTTGTTTTTGGGCTTTTCGGATCCCGTGGGTGCCGTTTCCCGGAGCGGACCCGGCACCCCGCGCGGATCAAAGACCTGCTTTCAACGTGGACGATGCCTTGAAGCCGACGGACTTGGAGGCGGCGA
>CBFGVD010000421.1:0-3675 GCA_965651965.1 uncultured Verrucomicrobiaceae bacterium
TCGGCGAGCGCAAGCTGCGCGCGGACTTCACGCTGAACAACCGCAGCAACATGCTGAGCCCGGTCCTGATCGGCCGCACCACGATCAAGGAGATCGGCTGGGTGGATCCCGGCCGCGCCTATCTGGCGGACCAGAAGATCATGCGCTGAGCCCGCCCCTACGGCACTTCCCATGGCCTCGCGCGTCAAACTGCTCCTCGTCGTCGTCATCCTCGTCCTCGTCGGCGGGGGGATCGCCGCCTACAAGAATGTCACCCTGGGCCTGCCGCTGCGTGCGGGGGACATGCCCGCGGAGTGGATGATCGAGGCGAAGATGACCTTCCTCGCCACCGGCGGGAAGGTCCGTGCCGAGCTCTCCCTGCCCTCCGCGGCGTTGGACGAGGGCCTCAGCCCGCAGGCCGGTTCCGTGGGCTACAATTACTTCGTGGAGAAAGACCGCGGGGAATACACCGCGGTCTGGACCTCCGAAAAGCAAACGGAGAACCAGGCGCTCTACTACCGGGTGAATTTCCCCGACCGCAAAAACAGCGGCGGCGAGCCCGTGTCCCACCCCGGCGGCGGCTTCCCGGTGCCGGAGAATCCGGGCTTCTCCGGTTCCTTGGAAAACGCGGCCAAGCAGGTGATCCAGCGCGCGCGTTCCATTTCCGCGGATCCGGATTCGCTCTTCGTGGGCATTTTCCGCGATCTCACGGCCATCCAGGCCTCCCAGGAAATCGGCCTCCTGCGCACCCGGTACGAAGGGGAAGCCGGCAATGGCGCGCTCACCCTGCTGGGGATCGACCTGCTGAACATGGCGGGCGTGCCCGCCCGCGTGGCCTACGGCGTGCGGCTGGAGGAAGCCCGCGGCGGCCAGCAGCCCACCCGCCTGGTGGAATACTACGACGGCGCATATTGGAAGGTGCGCGATCCCGACGAACCGGCTTCCACGCTCGATCCGGCGGAGATCTTTGTCTGGAACCGCGGCGGCGGGCCGCTTTTCGAGGTCACGGGCGGGGAATCGTCCAAAGTCTCCTTCACCGTCTCCAGGGATTTCATCCGTCCGTCGGAGCTGGCGAATCTGCAGGATTCCCCGCTGCTCGTTTCCACGATCTTCGGCTTGCCCGCTTCCGAGCGGGATGTCTTCCGCTACGTGGTGCTGATCCCGCTCGGCGCCTTCGTCGTGGTGGTGATGCGGAATCTGGTGGGCATCGCCACCCTGGGCACATTCATGCCGGTGCTGCTGGCCCTGGCGCTGCTGGAGATGAAGCTGGAGAGCGGCCTGATCATGTTCACCGTCATCGTGACGGCCGGCCTCTGGATCCGCTTCCTGCTTTCGCGGCTGAACATGCTGGTGGTGCCCCGGGTAGCCGCCTGCGTGGTGATCGTGACGCTGCTGATGATGGTGCTCAGCGTGGTGAGCTACCGCCTGGGCATGCTGGACGGCCTCCGCATCACGCTTTTCCCCATGATCATCCTGGCTTGGACGATCGAGCGCATGTCCCTGATTTGGGAGGAGGAAGGAAAACGCAGCGCCCTGCTCCAGGTGGGCGGCTCCCTGCTGGTGGCGGTGATCGCCTTCTCCTTCATGAATGTCCGGCAGGTCAAATACCTGGCCTTTTACTTTCCCGAGCTGCTGCTGGTGCTGTTGGCCTTCATCATCCTGATCGGCCGTTACACGGGCTACCGTCTCTCCGAGTTGATCCGCTTCCGCGATTTCAAGGAGGCTTGAAGACAAGAAGACTTGAAGACGCAAGAGACAAGACCGGAGGCGGTGAATCCGGAAGCGGTTGGCTCCAGCCACGGGTCTCCCGGCGCTCCGCGGCGGCGCTGGTGGCACCGCTGGATCCGTACCCCGGGAGAACTGCGCGCGATGGGAGTGGTGGGCATCAACATGCGCAACGCCCGCTTCCTGCTGCCGAACAACCCGCGCCGGCTCTACGACCTGGTGGACAACAAGCTGCGCACCAAACAACTCGCCGCCGAGCACGCCATGGCCGTGCCGGAGACCTACGGCGTGGTGCGGAATCCCCACGACACCTCGCGCCTGGAGCGCCTTTTGAAAGAGCGGGATTCCTTCGTGATCAAACCCGCACGCGGCTCCGGCGGGAAGGGCGTCCTGGTCATCTCCGCACGGGAGGGGGAGTGGTTTCTCAAGCCCAGCGGCTCCCGCCTGAGCCTGGACGAACTGAAGCACCATTGCTCGAATATTCTGGCGGGACTCTTCAGCCTCGGCGGCAGGCGGGATGTCGCGTTGATCGAATACCGCGTGCATCCGGCGAAGGCCCTCACCGAGATCAGTTTCCAGGGGGCCCCGGACATCCGCGTGGTGATGCTGAAGGGCTACCCGGTCATGGCCATGCTGCGGGCCGCCACCCGCGAGTCGGACGGCCGGGCCAACTTGCATCAGGGAGCCATCGGCATCGGCATCGACCTCGCCACCGGGCGGACGATCCGCGCCGTGCACCACGGCCACCCGATCCTGCTACACCCGGACCTGAAAGTCCCCGTGGTGGGCGTGCAGCTCCCGCATTGGGATGCCATCCTGGATATCGCCGTGACCTGCCACGAGATGACCGGTCTGGGCTATCTCGGCGTCGACATCATGATCGACGAGGAGCGGGGCCCGCTGATGATCGAGGTGAACGCCCGCCCGGGTCTGGCGATCCAACTGGCGAACGGGGTCGGCCTGATGCGCCGCCTGGAGCCCGCCCTGGCCCGCTCCGCGAGCCACCCGCACGAGACCCGCGCGCAGAAGATCGCGTTTTCCCGGCGGACCTTCGCTGCCGCCGGGAACGCCGACTTCATCGCGCCGGAATAGGCATCAGGCAGTGCAAGGCGGGCGCGGTGCGACTGAAGTCCGCGCTCCCGGGGACTTGTCATCCGCGTCTTCCCGCGTCTGGATACCGTCATGCCGGACCACGTCATCCACGCCTTGAATCTCCACCGCAGTTACCGGATCGGGAAAAAGAGCATCGAGGTCCTGCACGGCATCGATCTGTCGATCCAGCGCGGGGAACGGGTTTTCCTCTGCGGTCCCAGCGGGGCGGGCAAGACGACGCTTCTCTACACCCTGGCAGGCCTGGAGCGCCCGGAGCAAGGGAGCGTGAATATCGATGGCACGGATCTTTACTCGCTGGGGCCGAAGCGGCAGGCGGCTTTCCGCAACGCGAAGATCGGTTATATTTTCCAGAATTACCTGCTGCTGCCCGAGCTCACCGCCTTGGAGAACGTGCTGGTGCCCGGAGCGATCGGCGGCACGGATGCCACGGAGGCGGCCATGGCGGCGCTGGCGCGCGTGGGACTGGCCGACCGGGCCGAGCACCTGCCCGCGGAACTCTCGGGCGGCGAGCAGCAGCGCGTCGCCATCGCCCGGGCCCTGGTGAATCACCCGCCCGTCCTCTTCGCCGACGAGCCGACCGGCAACCTGGATTCCCGCAATAGCAAGGAAGTCATGGACCTCCTGCTCGGCCTCGCCGCGGAACGCGGCACCACCCTCGTCGTCGTCACCCACGATGAACATCTCGCCACCCGGGGCGACCGCACGCTGGTCATCAAGGACGGCAGCATCACGGATGCCTCCGCCTTGGCCGGGTGAGCGATTGTCCCGCCGGCTCCGGGGGTCAGAGAAACGGCAGGATTTCCACTTCCGCCATCCGCTCGATCATCAGGACGAGTCCGGCGAGCGCGACCAGCACGG
>CBFGVD010000422.1:0-3663 GCA_965651965.1 uncultured Verrucomicrobiaceae bacterium
TCAGGAAATCGCGGGCGGTGCGCTCGATCAGGCCGGGTTCCTGGAAGACGCAGAGCGGCGCGGGGCGCGAGTCCCGCTTGTCTTCCACGGAGCGCCACTGCTCCAGGAGCATCGCGAGATCCCGCACGAAGTGGCGGGCGCGGGTACCGTGCGCCACGGTGCGCATGATGATGCCCATGCCTTCCGGCACGCTGAGCTTCTGCATGATCTTGCGCAGGCGCAGGCGCTCCTTCGGGTCCTCGATCTTGCGGGAAATGCCGAACTGCTCGGTGAAGGGCATGAGCACCAGGTAGCGGCCGGCCAGGGAGATATTCGTGGTGACGCGCGGACCCTTGGTTCCGATCGGCCCCTTGGAAACCTGGATCATGATTTCCGAGCCCACGGGGTAGATGCTCGGGATGTCCTTGGAGGTGATCTTCTGCTGCTGCTTCTTTTTCTGGCTGCTGGCGCGCTCGATTTCCTCCAGCCCTGCATCCAGGGCGGCGGGGATGGCATCCCAGAAGTGAAGGAAGGCGTTCTTGTCCAGGCCGATATCCACGAACATCGCCTTGAGGCCCGGCTCGATGTTTTTCACTCGGCCTTTGAAGATGCCGCCTACGATGTTCTGCTCGCCTTCGCGTTCGACGGTGTATTCCTCCAGGACGCCGTTATCGAGGAGCGCGACGCGGCGTTCGAGTCGTTCGACATTGACGATGACAGTGTTGCCTTCCTTCGGGTTCGGTTTGCCGATTCCAAGGAAGCGTTTGATTTTCTGAATCATGGATTTGATGGGAGAGAAAAGGAAAGTTAGCGATTGCGGTCGGGGGAGGGCGCGGGAGTGACACGGCCTTCCTCATCGGCTTCGGGTGTGATGACGGATTGCGGGGTTACGGGTGTTTCGGAGCCTTGGGCCTCCTCGGGGGAGACGCCGGTAGCGGCGGCCGCATCGGCGGCCTCGTCGCCGGTTTCTCCGTCGTCCTGAGTGATGTCGATGGCTGCGAGGATGTCTTCGGGCAGAGCGATTTCCTTGATGGGATCCTTGTTCCCGACGACGGGGTCGAGGGGGTGGACCGGCAGGCGCATGCCCTGGTCCCGGGCGTAGATGCCGCGGAGAAGGAGGTGAGCGAGGGGTGCAGCCACCGCTCCGCCGGATTTGCCGTTTTCGACCAGGATGCAGACGGCATAGCGGGGCTCGTCGTACGGGGCGAAGGCGAGGGTCCAGGCATTGTGGAGATCCAGGGGCTTGCTGACCTGTGCGGTGCCGGTCTTCGCGGCCACTTCGTAGCCGGGGATCTTCAGATTCAGGCGGCCCGCGGTGCCCGGACGTTCGTTCACGGCCAGCCACATGCCCTTGCGGATGAGCTCGATGTCGGAGGCCTTCACCCCTTCCTTGAGGAGATCGACCTTGAGCCTGGGGGTGTCTTCCACGAGCAGGGTCCTGCCGTCGCCGGCCACGGCTTTCTTGATCAGGCGGGGGTGATAGTATTTCCCGCCGTTCGCGACGCAGGCGGTCATGGCGCAGAGCTGGAGCGGGGTGGCGAGGGCATTTCCCTGCCCGATGGAAAGCATGCCGAGGTCGATGGGGGTCACGCGGGCATTCTGCTTCCGGCGCTTCCACTCGCGGCTGCCGGTGACAAGTCCGGCGCTTTCATTCGGCAGCGGGATCCCGGTTTTCTCCCCGAAGCCGAGCATGCGGAAGCCGTCCGCCATGCCATCCGAGCCGATGGCTCCCGCAAGCTGCATGAAGTAAGGATTGCAGGATTGCTGGATGGCCTTCGGCAGGCTCAGGGTGCCGTGGCTGCCGGGGGAAATCCAGCAGCGGACTGGGACATTTCCATAGGTCACATGGCCGCTGCAGGTAAAGCTGCGGTCGGTGAAGCCGCGGGTCGCTCCCGTGAGTGCGGTAGGGATCTTGAAGGTGGAACCCGGGATAAAGGGGCTGATGGACCGGTCGATCCATGCATTCACCTTGGCACCGCGGTACTCCCGGTCCTTGGCCTTGGAGATGGTCGGGATGAAGTCGTTCGGATCGTAGTCCGGCACGGAGGCCATGGCCAGGATCTCCCCGGTGCGGACGTCCATGACGACGCCGGCGGCGGTCCCGGCACGGCGCAGGACATTGGACAGGAGATACTGGATGCCGGCATCGATGGTAAGGGTAACCTCCGCCCCGGTGCCGGGATTGCGGGCATCGACGAGTTTCTCGCCGACGATTTTGCCCTTCTCGTTTTTCACCATGATCTTCCAACCCTCGGCGCCGTTCGGATTGGAAGGGGTCACGCCGCGCAGCATGTCGTCCAGGGTGGCTTCCACACCGGCGAGGCCCTTGTCGTCGCCCACGTACTGGTAGCCGAATTGCCGCGCGGCGTCTTCCGGAATATCCCCCTTCCGCCAGGGGCGGAGGTAGCCGAGCATGTGGCTGGCCAGAGCCTTGTAGGGATACTCGCGCTCGGGGCGGACATTCAGGTAAACGCCGGGGAGCTCGAGGGAATGCTCGGCGAATCTGGCGAATTCCTCGTAATCGATATCCGTGGTGTAGGGGAAGGGTACCAACCCGCCGTGGGTTTTGTAGTGGGTGACGAGGCCGCGGGAATAAAAGTCCCGGGCCAGGCCGAGATCCTGGAGGGGAGGGATGATCCGCTCCTTCACGATGGTGAGGATGTCCGCCTCTTCCTTGGCGCGGAGCATTCCTTTTTCGACCGCGGCGACGGTTACCTTCGGGTCCTTTTCGCGTTGCAGGCGGTAGGCGTCGTGAATTTCCTGGAGATTGAAGGAGATCTCGTACTTCCGGCGGTTGCGGGCGAGTTCCAGGCCGTTCCGGTCCTTGATGACGCCGCGGATGCCGGGCTCGCGGATCTTGATCTGGCGGTTGCCGGGAACGTCGCGCTTGTATTCTTCCTGCTGGACGATCTGGATTTCGTAGAGGCGCGTCAGCAGAACCCCGAAGCCGAAGAGGACGAGGGCCGTGAGGATATAGACGCGGAGGCGGTAACGGGGTTCCATGGCGGTCAGGCGATCAAGCGGCGGCGCTTTCTCTTCTTCAGCCCCTCGAAGCGGATCTCATGGCCGAAACGTTCCGCGATCTGGAAAAGAACCCAGAAGACGACAGGCGAGAACAACATGGTGAGGACCGAGGTGAAGACGATCTGGAAAAGGGTGGCACGGGAGAAGACGAATTCTCCCCGGACAAAGTTGATGATGAGATATTCCGCGACCAGATAGATGAAGATGGAAACGCCGACAAGAAAGGTCGAGAACTGCCACTTTCCCTCGCGGAAAAGGGGCTGGATACCCTGCATGAGGTAGCCGATGAGGCCGTAGAGAATGATCGAGTAGCCGAAGCGGAGCGACTCCGCGGAGTCCTTGTAAACCGCCGGATCGCCGCCGGGCGGGCCGAGCGCGTTCTGCGCGTCCCACAGGAAACCGCAGATGAAAGCGAGGGCGAGCATGACCGGAGGCCGCACCGTCACCGAGGCGCAGAGGAACACGAGCGTGACGAGCAGCAGCCGCGAATTGTAGGCCCCCGTGAGCACGGGGATGAACTGCTGCACGACGAGCGCAAGCAGGACGAGGAAGAAGAGGCTGAGCGAGTAGCGGATCACGGCCTTCGGATCATGGCAACGGAAGAAGGAATACCGTGCTCAGATCCGTGAAATCGACCGAGGGCCGGACCAAAGCTTCGGT
>CBFGVD010000423.1:0-3662 GCA_965651965.1 uncultured Verrucomicrobiaceae bacterium
GCACCTTTGGGAGCGCACGGAAGAGAAGGAAAGCTCCCGCGGGCTGGCGGAAGGACCGCAGATCCTGGAACACGGCGGCCGGACCTTTCTCATTTACTCCACCGCCGCGTCCTGGCTGCCGACTTACAAGCTCGGCCTCATGGAGCTGACGGGCAAGGATCCGCTGGATCCCGCCTCCTGGGAAAAACATCCCGAACCGGTTTTCCGCGGCAATGAAACCACCTTCGGTACGGGTCACGGCGGCTTCGTGAAAAGTCCCGACGGCAAGGAGTGGTGGCATGTCTATCACGCGAAGCGCGACCGCCGCGGCAACTGGCTCCGCTCCATTTTCCTGCAGCCTTTCACCTTCAATGGCGACGGGTTCCCGGACTTCGGGCAGCCGGTGGCGCCGGGCTCTTCCCTGCCGCTGCCCTCCGGCGAAAAAATACCTTCCCCCCCGCTGCCGGTAAGCGTGTCTTTCCGCAATGCGGCGGATCTGGACCCCTTTTCGTATTACGGCCATCAGCAGTTCCTCGCCATCGGGGGGAAGGGAGTCGAACTCGGGGTCGTGCCAGCGGAGCCGGTGAATGCCTATCGCAGCGGCGAAAAGCTGGTCCTGGACGGCGACGGGTTCGGCGACTTCGAAGCCACTACGAAGATCACCTTCCTCAAGGGGGAGCGCGATGCGGGGCTGCTGTTCCGTGTCACCGATCCTTCCGTGGGCTTCGATGCGCAGCGCGGGTACTTCGCGGGAATCATCCCCGGGGCGAAAAGCGTGATCCTGGGCAAGACCGACGGCAAGGGCTGGAAGGAGATCGCCCGCGAGCCTTTCCAGCGCGAAGCCGCGGGAGGCGTGGTCCTGGGGGTTAGCGCCAAGGGGGAAGAAATCACCGTCTCGGTGGATGGCAAGGCGGTGCTCTCCGCGAAGGATGCCACTTATGGCCAAGGTTCCGTCGGGCTCCGGGTGGTGGATACCCACGCCCGCTTCGAGGGCCTGAAGGTGAAAGCCGCCCCTTGATCCCGGCGGCCGCGGTGTAGAGAAAGAAAGCGCGGCCCCCTGGCAGGGAGCCGCGCTTCCGGTTTAACTGTCGGAGATTTCCCGGCGGCTTCAGCGTGTGGCGTCCTGGACGTCCTCTTTGATTTCCTTGCCGGCGTCCTTGAGATCATCGCCCACGTCCTTCGCCGTGTCTTTTACGTCCTCGGCGGCATCGCGGATGCCTTCGTTGGGCCTGCGGTCCAGGGCGTCGTCGATTTTCTCCTTCACTTCAGGGCTTTCGCGGCGTTCGCAGGCCGGAAGAGCGGCAAGTGAAGCGGCAATCAGGAGGTAGCTGAGTTTCATGGTTCGGGATGCCGCCGGATTTTGATGTTAGAAGCGGCCATGCATAGCCGTCGCACCGATCCGCACGGCGTCAACCCGCAATCGCTGCGGGAGAGGAGCAGATCGCCGGATTCGCCCCGCGAGGCGCCTGTCAGGGCTCCTCCACCACGATCTTCGGGAAGACCGGCTTCGGTTTGCCTGTTTCATGCCCGTCGGGGACGAGGCCCCATTTCAGATCCCCGAGCTTGAGCGAGAGCAGGTCGTCCAGCCGGAGCTGGGCGGCGATCCGTGCGGCCGGCTCCGGCAGCACCGGAGAGAGCAGGACGGCGCAGTGAGCCAGGCTCTCCACGAGGTGGTACAGGACGGAATCCAGCCGCGCCTTGTTGGCCGGATCCTTCGCGAGTTCCCACGGCTTGTTCCGCTCCGCGTAGGCATTGCAGACGGTGACGTGGCGGTTGATCGCCTTCAGGCCTTCGGCGATGTCGAAAGCATCCATCGCCGCGCGATAGTCCTCGAGCACCGTGGCCAGGGAGGCGCGCAGGTCCAGGTCATCCTCGCTCGTTTCCGCGGTGGCCACCACGGACCCGCCGCCGAAGCGTGCGGTCATGTTCAGCGCGCGGTTGCAGAGGTTGCCGAGCTCGTTGGCCAGCTCCTGGTTGTAGAGCATCACCAGGCGCTCCAGATCGAAGTCCGCGTCCTTGCCGGTCGTAATGTCCCGCACCAGATAGTAGCGCAGCGCGTCCACGCCGAATTTGTCCGCCAGTTCGTCGGGATCGACGACGTTGCCCAGGGACTTGGACATCTTTTCGCCCCTGATGTTCCACCAGCCGTGGACCAGGATCTTCGGCATCTCGGCATCGGAGAAGCCCATCGCATGCAGCATGCAGGGCCAATAGATCCCGTGGGCGGGGACGAGGATATCCTTGCCGATCACATGAGCCGCGCAGGGCCAAAGCTTGCCGAATTCCGGAAGGTCGCCGCCTTCCTTCGCCTTGTAGCCGGCGAAGGAGATGTAATTGATCAGGGCGTCGAACCAGACATAGGTCACGAAATCGGGGTCGAAGGGGAACTCGATGCCCCAGCGCAGGCGCTCCTTGGGGCGGGAGATGCAGAGGTCGAGCTCGCCGGAATTCGCGAGGGCTCCCACCAGTTCGTTGCGGCGGAAACCGGGGACCACGAAATCCGGGTGCTTGTCCACGTAGGCCTTCAGCCATTCCGCATGCGCGCTCAGGCGGAAGTACCAATTTTCCTCTTCGATCTCCACCACCTCGCCCCATTCGGGTCCGAATTCGCCCGCGTCGTTGCGGTCGCGGTCGGTCAGGAACTGCTCCTGGCGAACGGAATAGAAGCCCTTGTAGGCCTTCTTGTAGAGCTCCCCGCGGTCCTTCAGATCGGTCAGGATGGCTTGCACGCACGCCTTGTGGCGGTCGTCGGTGGTTTCGGCCCAGCCGTCGTAGCGGAGCCCGAGCTTTTTCCACAGATTGAGGAAAAGCTTGGTCTTCTTTTTCGCGAAAGTGGCCGGGTTGATGCCCTCCTTTTCCGCGGTCTGCTGGACTTTCTGGCCATGCTGGTCCACGCCGGTGAGGAAATAGACCTCCTCGCCCTTCAGCCGCCGGTAGCGGGCGATCACGTCGGCGAGCACCTTCTCGTAGGCGTGGCCGATGTGCGGCGCGCCGTTGGTGTAGTCGATGGCGGTGGTGATGAAGAACATGGGTCGATGAATGACGGATTCAGGATTTCCAAATGACGGAAGCAGTCAGGCGAGGCCACGTGCCGCTGCAGAAATGCTCAGTTCCCGGAACACCCATCACAAGACATTCGTCATCCGGGAATTCCGGATTCGCAAACTTCCATCAGGCGTCGCGCACGACCTTTCCCCCCAGGGAGAGGATGCGCGCATTGCCCTTTGCGGTCTCCGCCTCGGCGATCTGGCCGTCCCGCACGTACATCTGTGACAGGGCGGTCCAGGCCAGCAGGTCGTTCGGCCGCAGGGTGGTCGCCTGGAGGCCGCAGCCGATGGCTTCCTTCACCCTGCCGAGTTTCAGCAGGCACATGCCCAGCGCATGCCAGCCGTCGAAGAATGCCGGATCGAGCGCGACGCAGCGGCGGTAGAGCGCCGCGGCATCCTCCATTTCACCGAGTGCCAGACAGCCGTTGGCCTCGTCGAAAAGTTCGTCCCGTGCGGAATCGTCCATGGGAAATTCCCCGGGAAGGGGATGAATCAGGGAGCCACGTCCTCGACCTTCGCGGCTTCCAGCTTCTCATCGAGCCAGGCGGCGAAGGCGGAGCGTTCAAGCGAGCCGGCGGACATGGTGAGGGACTGATTGACCCGTTCCGCGCGGGCGGGGTCCTTCACCAGCTCGCG
>CBFGVD010000424.1:0-3657 GCA_965651965.1 uncultured Verrucomicrobiaceae bacterium
AAGCTCCTCAACTTCAATCAACAACTCTCCCGCCTCCGAATTTTTTGAGTTTCCCTTTTTTGTTTTTGACTAATCAAAATACAAAGCTTGAATCGCCCACATGACACGCAATGCACGGCGACTCGTCCTTGCCTCCGTCCTGGGGTTCTTGACCGCTTCCTGCGGGAAGCCCTCGTCCACCCCGGGGGAACGCGCTTCCGTGACGGCGGTGACAACCGTGGCAATGATCGGCGACGTCACCGCCCGTATCGGCGGGGAGCGGGTGAAAGTGGAAAATCTGATCGGCGAAGGCGTGGATCCCCATCTTTACAAGCCCACCTCGAACGACGTGAAGAAGCTGCAGGCGGCGGACATCATTTTCTACAACGGCCTGATGCTTGAGGGGAAGATGACAGACATCTTCGTGAAGATCGCCCGCACCGGGAAACCGGTGCATGCGGTCACGGACCGGATCCTGAACGAAGACGGCTACGTGATGAGCGACGAGGCCGAGCACTACGACCCGCACGTGTGGATGGACGTGGCCGGGTGGAGCAAGGCGAGCATGGACATCGCGGACTCCCTGGCAAAATTCGATCCGGAGCATGCGGAGGGCTACAAGGAGCGAGCCGCCGCCTATACCGCGGAACTGGAGAAGCTGGACGACTACGCCCGCAAGAGTCTGGCCAGCATCCCGGAAAAGCAACGCGTGCTGGTGACCGCCCACGACGCCTTCAACTACATGGCCCGGGCCTACGGGCTGGAGGTACGCGGCATCCAGGGCATCAGCACGGAATCGGAGGCGGGGCTGAAGGACATCAACGCGCTGGTGGATTACATCGTGGCGCGGAAGATCCCGGCGGTCTTCGTGGAAAGCTCCGTGCCACGGAAGTCCGCGGAGGCGCTCGTGGAAGGAGCCCGCGCGAAAGGGCATGTGGTGAAGATCGGCGGCGAACTCTACTCCGACGCCATGGGAACAGCCGGGACATACGAAGGCACCTACATCGGCATGATCGACCACAATGTGACCCTCATCACCCGCGCCCTCGGCGGCGAAGCCCCGGAGAAGGGGCTGAACGGAAAGCTGAATACCGCCAATCCGTAACGGATGAGCGGTGCCCATCCGGCCGGGGGCTCGCCATGACCTCCGGAAAGGCGACCGGCCGCTCCGCCGACCGGGACTCCCTCACTTGCACGCGGGGAAGCGCGTCCTAACGGCACGCCTTTTTCTCCCGATTTCCATAATACATCATGAAATCCGCACTGTACGGCAGCTCCCTTGCCCTGATCCTGAGTTCCCCGTCTCTCCCGGCCTACGATCTCTTCCACCCCGTGCCGGAGGCGGAAATGCGCGAACTTTCCGCCGACCGCCCGGACACCACGGAAAGCCCGGTCACCGTCGATGCCGGGCACATCCAGGTCGAAGCCAGCCTCTTCGACTGGCGTCGCAACGGCCGCAACGACACCTACACGGCGATGGCCACGAACTTCAAAATCGGCCTCACCGATTCCACCGACCTGCAATTCGTCTTCGACTCCTACGCATGGGAAAACAATGCCGGACCCCTCGGGGATTCCGAGGGCTTCGGCGACGTGACGGTGCGCTACAAGTGGAACCTGTGGGGGAACGACGGCGGCAGCACGGCCTTCGCGCTTTTCCCCTTCGTGAAGGTGCCCACCGGCACCGCGCTCAGCAACGACGAGTGGGAGGGCGGCCTGATCGTGCCCTTTTCCATGGACCTGCGCGAGGGTCTGGGACTCGGCCTGATGGCGGAACTCGATTATGTGGCGGATGACCAGGGCGGCCATGATTTCGAGTTCGTGCATAGCGCCGTGCTGGGCTTCGATCTCACGGAAAAATGGGGCTGTTTCGCGGAATACGTCGGCGTGCTGGGAGAAGACCGCTACGAGGCTTATGTCACCGGCGGGCTCACGTATTCGCTCGGTGCGAATGTCATGCTAGACTGTGGCGCGCAGCTCGGCCTCAATGACGACGCCGAGGACATCGGGGCCTTCACCGGCTTCACCGTCCGCTTCTGAAGCCATGCACCACGAGCACCCGCCGGACTACCCGCTGACCGTCCACGACCTGACCGTGGCCTACCAGCGCAAGCCCGTGGTCTGGGACGTGGAGCTGAATATCCCGGAGGGCAAGCTGGTGGGGATCGTGGGGCCGAACGGCGCGGGCAAGAGCACCCTGATCAAAGCCTGCCTGGACCTGATTCCGAAGACCTCCGGCTGGGCGCACATCTACGGGAAACCCTACCGGGAGAACCGCCACCTCGTCGCCTACGTGCCGCAGCGGGAAAGCGTGGATTGGGATTTCCCGGTCTCCGCGCTGGACGTGGTGGCGATGGGTACCTACCGCCGCCTCGGCTGGCTGCGCCGGGTGGGAAAGAAGGAACGGGCCGCGGCGATGGAGGCCCTGGAAAAGGTCGGCATCGCCCACCTCGCACAGCGGCAGATCAGCCAGCTCTCCGGCGGGCAGCAGCAGCGCGTCTTCCTGGCGCGGGCGCTGGCGCAGGATGCGCGGGTGTATTTCATGGACGAGCCCTTCGCCGCGGTGGATGCGGCCACGGAGCAGGCGATCATCGCCCTGCTGAAGGAACTGCGCGAGCGCGGGCGCACCTGCCTGGTCGTCCACCACGATCTGGCCACCGTGGCGGAATACTTCGACTGGACGGTCATGCTGAACATGAGGGTGGTGGCCGCCGGCCCGACCAAAGACGTTTTCACCGACGAGAACTTGAAAAAAACCTACGGCGGCAGGCTGTCCCTGCTGGACCACGCGGCGGAGGCGTTGCGGAAAAGCTGAAGGCGGAGGAACGATTCCCACCATGCTCCAGCATTTCGAACCCATTGCTTTTTACCGGCTTCCGGCAGGCCCGGCGATTGCGGCAAGATGAGCGAATTTCCCACGTTTCAGGAACTGCGCGAGGTGCTGATGCTGGAGAGCTACAACACCCGTCTCGTGGTGCTGGCCACCACGCTGCTCGGGATCGGCGCGGGGCTTACGGGGGCTTTCCTGCTATTGCGGAAGCGTTCCCTGATGGGCGATGTCCTGTCCCATGCCACGCTGCCGGGCATCGGCATCGCCTTCGCGCTGGGGACCACGCTGCTGGGCGGCGGGAAGAGCCTGGGAATCCTGCTCGCGGGAGCCACGGTATCCGGCCTGGCGGGCGTGGCGGTGATGCTTGCGATCATCCGCACCACGCGGCTGAGGGATGATGTGGCGATGGGCTTCGTTCTCAGCGTGTTTTTCGGCGCGGGTACGGCGATCCTGCGGATGGTGCAGAACCTGCCCAATGCCGCCGGACTGGAATCCTTCATTTACGGGAAGACGGCCTCGATGGTTTCCGGGGATTTAACGGTCATCGCGGTGGTCTCCACCCTCGCGGCGGTCGCGGTGATCCTGCTGCTGAAGGAGCTGACCCTGCTGTGCTTCGACGAGAGCTTCGCCGCCTCGGAGGGCTGGCCGGTGCTGCTGCTGGACGGGGTGTTGCTGGCCCTGGTCACGGCGGTGACCGTGGCGGGCCTGCAGGCGGTGGGACTGATCCTCGTGATCGCCTTCCTCATCATCCCCGCCGCGGCGGCGCGCTTCTGGACGGAGCGGCTGCCGGTGATGCTGGTGCTCTCCGCCGTGATCGGGGGGCTCAGCGGCTGGCTGGGTGCCAGCCT
>CBFGVD010000425.1:0-3647 GCA_965651965.1 uncultured Verrucomicrobiaceae bacterium
GTCACCGGGCCGGTGGAAGCCACGCCCACGGAGAAGACCGCCGATTGTCCGGCGTCCCGCACCAGGCTCACCGGGTTGCGTGTCACCGCCAGGGCGTCGCCGCTCCGCGGCAGGGAGTCCGTCGGCACGAAGGAGGGATCGTTGGTGAAAACGATCCGGTCGAGCTGGGCACCCGGTTCGCGCGAGCGGAAGCGGATCGTGTGCGCGGAGGCGGAGAGCGTATAGACCCTCGGGCCCGCGCTCGGCAGATGGATCTTCTTCCAGATCCACGTGTTGCTGCGGATCCCGTCCGCCGGCTCCGGCGCGCCGTAAACATGGAATACGTCCTCCGCGCCGCCGTCCATCGTCACGCCGAAGGAATCGGTGGCCGCGGTCGGGGCCTTCACGCGGCACCACACGTGATAGTCGTCTGCCAGCGGCGCGTTGAATGGGATCTGTGCCCAGCCGGAAGTCGAATAGGAGGAAGTGGCGACGTAGGAAAAACCGGACTCGCCGTACACCGTCATCGGCGAGCCGAGCTGCCCGCTCTCGGCTTCCAGCAGGATCAAGCGCGAGCTGCTGTCCGCTGCCGCCGGTTCCCCGGCGTAGGCCAGGCTGATCTCCGCGGAATAGGGGCTTTCCTGCCCGGCCGTGTTATACGCCGTCACCGCGCAAAAATAAGTCTGCCCCGCGGCGAGGTTGTTCAGGGTGGCTTGCACCATGTTCCCCGCGTCCTGCACCTTCGTGTATTGGCGGGATGATTCTCCCCAATAGATCTTGTACCCGGAGATATTCGCCTCGGGATTCGGATTCCATGCCACGGACACGGAGCCGGTATTGCTCGATGCGATAGCGGGCGAAGCAAGGGGAAGGATTGCCAGTGCAAAACGCAACAGCGGCACGGCAAAATTCTTCGATCCTCTGAAATATGACATTACCATACTGTAAATTTTGCAGGATTAAAAAGGAAGCTTAAATTTCATTGTTAGAGAACGACTTCTGCATATTCTCGGGATTCAGGTGGATTTTTCTGAAAGAAATCCCGGGATCCTGCGGATACCGGGTAGGGGGCGTTCCGTGGTTTTCCGGCGACTCCCATGCCTGCCATTTTCATCAGGAGGCTCTTTGCTCCGCTCATACTTTTCGCGCTCGCCTGGATGCTCGCGGGCTGCGGGAAGGAGGAGCGGGCGAGACGCCAGTCCGCCGCGGCGGAAGCCTATTTCCATGCCGGGGATTACGACCGGGCGGAAATCGGCTACCGGAATCTCCTGCGGGATCGGCCCCGGGATCCGCTGGCGTGCGAAAGGCTGGGCACCATCTGGCTGGAGCGCGGCGAACCGCTGCAAGCCGCGCGCTGGCTCGGCCAGGCAAAGCAAGCCGTACCGGGGAATCTGGGAGTCCGCGTGCAGCTTGCGAAGGCCCTGTATGCCTTGGGTGCAGGCCCCGATGCGCGGGAGGAGCTCCGCCTGGTCCTCCGGGTCTCTCCGGATCATGCCCAGGCGGTCCTCGCCTTCGCGGAGACTTCCGAAAGTGCGGCGGAACTCGCGGAAGCGAGGCGACATCTGGACTCGCTCTCGGAGGAACCCGAACCTCCGGTGCTGTTGGCTGCCGCCTTCGTCGCCCTTCGCCAAGGAGACGGTGCGGCCGGAGAGGCGGCCGCCCTGCAAGCCTGCGCGCAAGATCCTGCCTATGCTCCCGCGCGGGCGCTCCTGGCAGGCATCCGCCTCTCCGCGGGGGATCTGGCCGGGGCCGAGCGCGAATTCCGGCAAGCGGCGGACCTGGCATCCCCGCGTTCGCCGGAAAGGCTGAAGCTTGCCGCTTTCCTGCTCCAGACCGGTCGCGGGGAGGAAGCCCGCTCGCTTCTCGCCGAAACGACTTCCAAGGTTCCCGATTTTTTTCCCGGCTGGCGCATGCAGGCGCGGCTCGCGCTGGCGGAGCAGCGGCACGACGCTGCAGAGAAGTTCCTGGAGCGGGTCTTCGCGAGGGCTCCCGCCGATCTCGAGGCGGGCCTGATGCAAACGGAAATCTGGCTCGCGAAAGGAGAGGGGGACAAGGCGGTCGCCCTGATGAAGCACCTGCGGGAGGTCTTCCCCGATCGCCCGGGCATCGAGTTCCATCTCGCCCGTGCCTACCTGGCGGTGGCGAACCGGACCCTGGCGGACGAGGCTCTGGGCCGCGCGCTCCGGCTCGATCCTTCCTATCCGGAAGCGGCCCTCCTTCGCGCGCGCCTGAAACTCTCCACAGGAGAGGCCGCGCAGGCGGCGGAAGCCTTGGCTGCGTATCTGGCCGACCATCCGGACGATCTGCAAGCGCAGCTCTTGCTGATCGACGCCTTCCGGGCCTCCGGCCGTCTCGCCGAGGCGGAAGCGGCGCTGGAAAAGAGCATCGCTTCCGGCGGGGACGATTTCCGCCCGCGCCTGCTCATGGGCATGAACCTGCGTGCGAAGGGCGACCATGCCGGTGCCCGTGCCGCTTTCGAGGATGCCGCGCGGCTCGCGCCGGACAATCTGCTCGTGACGCTCCATCTCGCCGCCCTCGATATCGCGGAAAAGAATCTGCCCGCCGCGGAAAGCCGGGTGGCCGGCCAGCTCGCGCGCCATCCCTCGTCGGCCGGCGCCCACTATCTGAACGCGGCGGTGGCGGATGAAAAGCGGGACATGGAAGGGGCGGAGCAGGCGCTCCTGCGCGCCATCGAGTTGGAGCCCGATTTCCTGGCGGCCTACGGGCTGCTCATCCGCGTGTATGTGCAAGCGGGGAAGACGGAGGCCGCGGCGGAGCAACTGCGCAAATTCGTGGCGGCGAATCCCGATAGCGTGCCCGCGCTGATGCAACTGGGCACCATCCACCAGGGAAGCGGCCGCTACGAGGAGGCGCGGGATTGCTACGAGAGGATCATCCGTCTGGATCCCGCCTTCGCGCCCGCCCTGAACAATCTCGCGGTCCTGCTTTCGGAGGTACTCGGCGAGCCTGAAGAAGCGTACGAGATCGCCACGCAGGCGCGTACCCTCCTGCCCGAGGAAGGGGCGGTGGCGGATACGCTCGGCTGGATCGTGCTCGGGAGGAAGGATTACCGGCGGGCCTTCGCGCTCCTGCAGGAAGCGGCGCGCGCCCTGCCGGACGACCCGGCGGTGCAATATCATCTCGGCATCGCGGCTGCGAAGACCGGGCGTGCGGGACTCGCCCTTTCCTCGCTCGAGCGGGCCGCCGCCGCGGGGGAGAAGGCGCACCCCGCGGCTGCCCGTGCCCTGGAGCGGGTGAGGAAATCCGCATCGGCGGATGCCGGACAGCTCCGGCTTCTTCTGGAAGAAGATCCGGAAGATCCGCTGGCCCTGCTCGCCCTCGCATCCGTGCACGGAACGGCGGGGGAGCACGCGGCGGCGGGGGCGGCATGCGAGCGGGCGCTGGCGATCAACCCCGACCTGGAGGAAGCCTTGTTGCGTCTCGCGGAGCTCCAGGCCGGCCCCCTCGGCTGTCCGGAGGAGGCCCTGAGACACGCGAAACGATTGCGGCAACTCGTCCCTGCCGACCCGCGCGCGGCGGCCGCGCTCGCCCGGGCGGCCTTTGCTTCCGGCCAGCATGGCTGGGCCTTGACGCTTTTTCAGGAGGCTGCCGCAGGCCTGCCGGAGGATCCGGCCATCCGCCGCGATCTCGGCCGGGCGGCCGAAGTG
>CBFGVD010000426.1:0-3629 GCA_965651965.1 uncultured Verrucomicrobiaceae bacterium
TGGGAGCGGGCTGAAGTTAGCGGGGGATCGAAGGGGACGAGGGGCAATGAGCGGCGGGGATGAGGAGGAGAGGCGGGATTGCGGCCGGGAAGGGAGCGGGAGGTTATCCATACGACGACCGCGGAGTCGCGAAGGACCGCGAGATTTGATCTTCAAGGAACTTTCTTCGCGATCCTCTGCGGCTTTTGCGGCTTCGCGGTAAATGAGAAAGGCGTCTCTCCAGCATCGCGGCCCCGCAGCAGGCTGCGGGAAGAAAAGCGGCAGCAGGCTGCCGCAGTCCAAGGCGGCTGGCACCGCGGTCCGGACCGCACGGGCGGGAGTCAGTTTCCGGTTTTCGCTTCGCGCTTTTTCCGGCCGCTGCAGTAGAGGGCGAGGAGCCAGAAGGGCAGGACGCCGGCCATGAGCAGCCAGTGCGGGAGGGCCAGGCATTCGCGGCGGTAATTGCCGGACTCCCCCGATTGCCAGGAGGGCATGGGGTAGCGGGGGGGCTTGACGAGGCCGAGGGCATCGAAGCCGGGGATGCCGGGGAACATGACGAAATTCGGGAAGCGCTTGTCGCGGTGGACGGCCTCCCAGGGCTCCGGGAAGCTGCGGGGCAGGGCGGAGCGATCGCGCAGGAAACGCACGGTGCCATTGCAGGTGGCGAGCACCAGGCGCTCCCCGCCGCTGCCGTGCGCGACGGCGGCGACGCGCACGGTGGAATCCCACCAGGACCAGCCGAGGAAGCTGAGGATGAGGAGGCCGAAGATGTAAACCAGGGTGCGCAGCACGACCGGGATAGGAAAGCGGTCCCCCGCCCCGCTTTCAACCGCCAATGGAGGGATGCCCGGCGGAGGGGGGCGGGCTCCGCCATCGCTCATCATCCGCTTTTCACTCTTCGTTCCCCGCCTTCACCGCGTGCCAGATGCCCGGCTTCTCCCCGGGGTGGGGAATGATTTCCGCGCCGGTGCCGGGGAGGCGGGTGCTGCCGGTGACGCGGAAGCCGCAGGCGCGGGCCAGGGTGGGCAGGCGCAGTTCGCAGAAGAGATCCGCGGCGAAGAGGGCATCGTGCTCCGGGGCGGCGATGGCATCCAGGCAATCCCGCCGGGCGACCAGGACGGCCAGGGGGGCGATGCCGCAGGCGTGGGGGCGCAGCTCCGCGGGCAGGCGCTCCAGCTCGCGCCACCACGCCCAGCCGTCGCCGGGGCGCTTCAGGTCGCGGCCGAGCAGGCCGGCCTGCGGGTCGATCAGGGTGTCCAGCGCTTCGTTTGCCAGGACGTCCCACTCCAGGAAGGCGATGAACTCTTCTTTCACGTTCTGGCGGTTCGCGCGCCACCAGCCGCGGATGTGGCGGTCGCAATTCCGCCACGCATCCGCCCGGTCCGGGCCATGGAGGCCCGGGCCGCGGTGGATGTGCAGGGTGTGCCGCGGGTGGCCGCGGCGCAGGGCGGCCAGGTGCGGCGTGCCGGCCTCCCCGTGGGTCATGACCACCAGCGCGGGCTCCGGCGGGGGTGCCGCGGGGACGGGCGCGGGCGCGGCGTGCAGGCCCGCATCCGCCTCCCAGGGGGCGGGCTGCGGGAAGCGGCGGCGGATGCGCTCCCGGAGCTCCGGGGTCAGGGTGCGGTCGCTGAAATTCAGGTACCAGGCATGGGGGCAGAGGAGGTGGCTGCATTTCCGGGTGCCCAGCGGCATGGCGGGGGTGCGGTGGTGATTGTGGTAGAGCGTCTCGAAGGCGGGCTTGCGGGCGAGGTGGAATTTCGCGAGCGTTTCCATGGCCTTGCGGTGCTCGTAGAGGTAGGGCGTGTGGGTGGAGAAGTCCAAGACGTCCTCCGCGCCGTGGTGCTGCAGGTCGATGACGGCGCGGGCGTAGCCGCTGCGCCAGGCATTCCGGTGGCCGAACCATCCGGCGGCTTTTTCCCGCGCATCCCCGGCGCAGGCGGCCTCCTCCAGATCCCGCGGGGAGAGGTCGCGCAGGAGCTGGATGTCGTCGTTCATCCAGACCACGCGTTTCGCGAGGCGGAGCCCGGCGCGGAGGGCATCCAGGTAGGAATCCGCGCGGAGGAAGCGGACGCGGTCCTGCTCCAGGAGCCAGCGCGGCCTTTCCGGGCCGAGGATGAAGACGGGACACGTTTTGTCGCTGAAGTGGCGCTCCACGGAGCGGAGGGAGTAGCGGAGCTCCTCCCAGGCGGCGGCTTCCGCCTTCCAGGGATAGACGATGGCGAGGTCCAGCTCCGGCTCCGGCGTCTCCGCCGCGGGCTCCGGCGGGAGCGGCAGGTGGCCGCGCTGCCGGATGCGTGCGAGCTTCTCCAGCTTGTCACGCCCGGCGAGGTGGTGGAACCAGGCGCGGCGCTTCCTGCCGGGCAGCATATTGAAGACCGGGGAGAGATCCTGCACGGGCATGCCCCGCTCCGCGGCGAGGTGGAGCCACCAGTTGAACTGGTGCTGCTCCTGCACGCGCTCCAGGTAAGGGGGCTCCGCCACGGCCAGGATGGCCTCCGCGGCGGCGCGGTCCAGCGCCCACACGCCGGCATTCCGGTAGGTCCAGCCGCGGGGCGCGCGGCCGAAGTGGCGGCGGCACCATCGGTCCCACGTTTCGTTGCCCGGATACATGCGGTCCGCGGCGATGTGGATGCCGGGGAGATCGAGCTTCGGCACCGGGGCGGCGGGGTGGATGAAGACATCGGAATCGACATACATCATGTGCCGCGCGGGGGATTCCAGGAAGTCCCGGAGCATGTCCAGGACGGCGAATTTCGGCGAGGGGTAGCGCGGGTCCGGCTCCGTGCGGACCTTCAGCGGCAGGTGGTGGCGGCGCGCCCAGGACTCGAGCGAGGGGACGCACTCCTCCAGCCAGGGCTCGCTGCCGAAGCGCAGGGCATAGACGGCGAGGTCCGGCGGCGCGGGGCGGGAAACGAGCGGGAGGCGGAAATCCCGGAGCGGCGCGGGCGCGGGCGGCGCATTGCTTGACGTTCCGTTGCTCTTCGGCACCAGGGAGCCGAGGGATTTCCAATCGCCGCGAACGGAGGAGACGGCATCCTGCCAGGCGGCGCGGCCGAGAGGGATGCCGAGGCGGCCGAGCTTGGCGGAGAGGAGATCGAAATCGAGGAGCTCCGCGGAATCGAGCATCAGGGTGGAGCGCGGGTTCATGGCGTGGTAGTCCGCCATGGAGCGGCGGACGCCGCGGATGCGGCGGAGGCAATCCCCGTGGCAGGTGCCGTAGGAGGGCACCCAGAGCGGCAGGGTGGCGTGCAGGGAGATTTCCGTTTCCTCCATGTCCCGGGTGAGGAAGACGAGGCGGGCCTGCGGCCAGAGGGTCTGGAGCCAGCTCCAGGCGCCGACGGCCTGCTCCCAGCCCTCCCGGCCCAGGAAGGTCTCGCGCAGGCCGCAGTGGGTGTGGCTTTCCCCCGCGCCGGACCACGCGGCGAGGATGCCGCGAAGGGAGCTCTCCCAATCCGCGGGGGGGACGGCCTGCGTCAGCCAGGGGCGGGCGGCGGCGTTTTCCACCGCCAGCTCGCGCAGGCGGTGCAGATCCCGCAGGCCGGTGAGAAAGCCGGGGGACTCCCCCGCACAGCGGACGCCGGGGGTGGCATCGAGCGCGGAGACGAGGAGGGAGTCGCGGGCTCGGGGGGTGGCGAGGATGAGGAAGGGAG
>CBFGVD010000427.1:0-3620 GCA_965651965.1 uncultured Verrucomicrobiaceae bacterium
TATCCGGCTACGAAGGCGGACAGGTGATGGAGGCGATGGTGGAGCAGGCGCTGGCGGAGCGGGCTCCCACGGGGTGGATTTTCTACGACTGGCGGGAATTCCTGGCCGCTTCCTGTGTCTTCCGGGATCGCGGGCTGGCGATACCGCGGGATCTTTCCGTGATCGTGCTTTCCCATGATCCCTCCATGGATTGGTACCGGCCCCGGCCGGCGCACTTCCGGCACCCGCTGGACCGCTTGTGCAGGGCGGCCGCGGAGTGGGTGTTGCGGCGGACGGACTGGGAGGGGACGCGCTATTTCCCGCCCGAATGGATCCCCGGCGAGTCGCTGGGGGCGGGGCCCGCTTGAAGCGGGGAAAGCCGCTCCTTCTGCAGACGTTTTTGCTTCCCGGCGGCGTTATTACGGCAGGGCGGTTGCCGGTATTCCTCGACCGGATGAAAAGACGCCCGAAGATGTGACCATGTCCCAAGCGATCATCGACCCGGAGGAGGTCCGGCGCTTCGCCGCCGAACTGAAACGCTTCAACCGCGAGGTGAAAGAGCGGACCTCATCGCTGATGTCCCGCTTCGCCGCCCTGGGCGATAGCTGGCAGGATCAGGAGCACGAGAAATTCTCCGCCGAATTCCTGCAGATGATGAAGACCATGAAGCGTTTCATCGAGCTCTCCGACCGGCACGAGCCGTATCTGCTGCGCAAGGCGGAGCGGATCCAGCAGTACCTCGACCAACGTTGAAGGGAGCAAGCCATGGACGGACAGGCACGGGTAGGTTCGATCGAAGCCCTGGAGGCTTTCCGCGCCAGCCTGATCCGCTTCACCGGGCGGGCGAAGCGGGCGCTGGATGACGTGGCGGGCGAGGTGAAGCAAACGCGCGGGTGGCTGGAAAGCGAGCAGCGGCAGAAGTGGGAAGGCGAGCTGAGGCGGCGCACGCGGGCGCTGGAGCACGCGGAGCAGGAGCTTTACAGCGCCCGGCTTTCCGATCTGCGGCGGGACAAATCCGCCCAGCAGATGGCGGTGAACAAGGCGCGCCGGGCGGTGGAAGAAGCGCAGGAGAAACTCGTGAAGATCAAACGCTGGCGGCAGGCCTACGACACGCGGGTGGAGTCCCTGGCGAGGCAGATGGAGGGGCTGCAGGACATCCTGGCCCGCCGGATGCCGGAGGGAGCGGTATCCCTGGCCAACAGCATCCGGCACTTGCAGGACTACGCGCAGCAGGCCCGGCCAGTCGCCGGGCCCGTGCCGGAGGAAGGAGGGGAGCAGTGAGCCCGGGAAAATCCCTGTTGAATGAAGCCACGCGGGAGTTGTTCGCCGCCTGGGAGCAGGCAAAGCTATCCTGGCGGGACGCGAAGGCCGCGGAGTTCGAAAAGGACTACCTGGCCCCGCTCCCGCAGTCCGTCGCCACCGCCACGCGTATCATTGAAGAACTCGACCAACTGCTTGCCCGGATCCATGCCGACTGTGAATGACCCCCTGCATCCCGAATGGATCCGCCATCTGGTGAAGCGGCTCCAGGAGGCCGTCTCCGCCGTGGCGGGCAGCGAGGCGGCGCTGAAACGGGAGCATGCCGCGGGCCTGCTGGCAGCGAAACGCGCCGCCACGGCACGGCGGGAAGCGGGAGCGACGGACCGTGCCGCCCGTCAAGCCGCCTTGATCGCGGAGTGCGACCGCGACCAGGCCGCGGCGGAGGCGAAATACGGCCGGCGGCGGGCGCGGATCAGCGAAGCCGCGCGCGCCGCGCGCGAAAGCCTGGCCCGGCGCGCGCAGGAAGAAAAGGACCGGCAGGTGGGGCACCGGCAGGCGGAGTCCCTGCGCACGCGGCGGGAGGCGAAGGAAAGCTGGGAACGGGCCCGCCAGGACCACCGGGAATTCGCCGAGAAGGTCGCGGCGGACGCGGACGAGATCCGCTTGCTGGCGGGCGACGCCATGCAGGGGCTCCGCGGTTTCCGGCCCTGCTTCGGCCCGATGCTCCGGAAGGGCCGCATGACCGCCGTGCCCGGGCCGGACGCCTCGGCCTCCCGCGATGTCCTGCGCGCGGCAAGCCGGGAGAAGATCGGGGAAGCCGCGGCCCTTGCGGAAGCGCCGGGGCGAAATCCCCTTGCGCGGGTTTTCCGCTACGTTCCGTTGTCCGCGTGGCTGGCCTTGGTCGGTGCGGCTTTCGGGATCGTGATCCTCCGTTCGCCGGACCCGGCCGCGGCCTTCGCCGCGATGGAGAAGACCTTGTTCCTCTCCCTGCTCGCGCCGCTCGTCCTGTACGTGCTGTCCGCGGCGATGCTCTGGCCCGCGGTACGGCGGCTGGCGCGTGCCCTGCAGGCCGCCCGCCGGCTGGGGGCGGCGGCGGTGGCTGCTTCCGCGCGGGAAGTGGACGATCTGGGAAAGTTGTTGAAGCAGGATATCGCGGACCGGAGCTCCGGGATCAGCGAGACTCTGCGCGAGAGCGAGGAATTCGCGCGGCGCTTCCTGGAAGAGGGGCGGCGGAGGATCGAGATTAGGATGGAGCGCCTGCCGGGGAAGGCGGAGGCGCTCTACAAAAGGAGCCTGACCCGCGTTGCGCGGCGGCTCGAGCAGGGAGTGGCGGGGAACGATCGCAGCGGTTCCGCGGATGAGGCGGATCGCGAAACGGAGCATGCCCGCATGGTGGAAGCTGCGGACGCGGTCCTCCGCGAGGGCATGGAACGGCTCGCGGAACGCTGGCAGGAGGAAGCAAGGCCGTTGCATCGGGAACTTTCGGCTCTGGCCGCGCAGGCGGCTGGACGCTTTCCCGCGTGGGATGAGGCATGGGTTTCCACCTGGGTGCCGCCGGTATCCGCGGAGCGGGTGATACCGATCGGCAGCCTGGAACTGGTGCTGCACGAGCTGGCGGGCGGCTTGCCCGAGAGCGCCCTTTTCACTCTGGAAGGTCCTGCGGATTTCCACGTTCCGTTTTCGCTCGGTTTCCCGTCCCATGCATCGCTCTGGGTCGAGGGCGGGGCGGTGAAAGCCGCCGGGATCTTCAACGGGATCGTGCTGCGGCTGCTGGCCACGCATCCCGCCGGGGGTGCGAATTTCACGATCATCGATCCGGTCGGGCTCGGGAAGGACTTCGCGGGCCTGATGCACCTGGGCGACTACGAGGAAACGTTGATCCACGGCCGGATCTGGACCCGGACCGCGCAGATCGAGGAACGGCTGGCGGAACTGAACGAGCACATCGAAAAGATCATCCAGATGTACTTGCGGAACGAATTCGCAACCCTGGAGGACTACAACCTGCATGCGGGCATGATCGCGGAAAAGCACCGGTTCGTGGTGGTCTCCGGCTTTCCCTCCGGCTTCAGCGAGACCGCGGCGAAGCGCCTGCTCAGCATCGCCACCAGCGGCGCGCGCTGCGGGGTTTATCTCTTGGTCCAATCCGATCCCGGGCAGCCCATCGATCCCCCTCTGGCCGAGGCCCTGGGCCGGGCCTGCCTGCGCCTGAGGGAGGAAGGGGAAGGCTATCGCATTTCCGGCATGCCCGCGGGTGCCGACCGCCTGGAGCCCGCCCTGCCGCCGCGCGGGGAGCTGGAGACGGTCCTGATCCACCGCCTGGGGAAGGCCAGCGTGGATTCGAACCGCGTCGAAATGCCGTTCGCGGACATCGCGCCCGA